>USHO01000133.1 GCA_900554485.1 uncultured Eubacteriales bacterium | reverse complement strand
CTGCGTTTCTTAACGGGCGCAACGCCGCGCCGATTTCGGTCGCGTAAGAATATAAAACTAATTTTATGCATAAAAACTGCATAAAATACAAAACGGATAAATGATGTCGTCCGTGGCGACGTTCGGGGGAGACCGATCGGTTTCACGTCGCCGGGACAATCGAAAATCCCCGAAATTATATGGAGTATAGAGGTTTATATAGATTTTTCTTATATCGTCGGCGTGTAAATATAAGCGTTTGTTATGGTGGATATAATATATTATAATGTGAATATTGGATGAATTTTGATTGACAAATTCGCCCGTTGCATTTATAATAAAACAAAATAAAATAGATAGGTGTATAAGGGCGAGGTTAAACTCCGCCCGTGGCGGTCGGAAACGCTTGTAAAAAACCGATTTTCGCCGTCGCGCCCTATATTCGGCAAAGGGATATCCCTTTTTCTCGTCTTCCGACGAGAAATCGTCTTAATCGCTTAAAATTTTTATACGAAATATACAGGAGAATCAAAAGGAGACTGTTATGAAACAGAAAAAATGGTTGCTGACGACTTTAACCGCATGCGCCGTCGCTTTTTCGGCGGCGTTTGTCGGTTGTAAGAAGAACTCGACTGAAAAGCCTTTGGAAGAAGGTCCCGAGACGGGTACTTATTACCTCGAAGACGAGTTCGGCGAAAACCTGCTGACGCTCAGCGGCGGGGAATATTTCACCTTTACTTATCGCGGTAAAGACGCGTCGGGTACTTATACGCTCGAAGACGGCGTTCTTACTCTCGACTTCAATAAAGACGAAGACGGCGAGGCGACAGGCGCGTTTGAAGACGCTACCGTAAGCATTACTTACAACGGCGCGTCGCTCAGACTTCTCAGAAAGAAGTATTATCAGGTTACGTTCGAGACGAACGGCGGCTCTCAGGTCGCCGCGAAAGCCGTACTTAACGGCAAGACTCTCGCCAAACCCGCAGACCCCGAAAAAGCCGGCAATAAATTCATTGCATGGTATACGACCCCCGATTGCAGCGGAATGCCTTTCTCGTTTGAAACCGACGCCGTAACCGAAGACACGAAACTTTACGCTTTGTGGGCTCCGTACGATGCCGCATCCGCCGAATTCGAGGTTAAATTCGACCTCGGTTACGACGGCAAGACGCTTGCGTCGGCTACGACCGTGGGCGGGAAACTCTATAACGTCGTCAACCCCGTAAGAGACGGTTACGTCTTCAACGGCTGGTGGATGAGTTCGTATAACGACGGAGCGAAACTTACCGCGGAATATACCGCCGATTATGCTTTCGCCGCCGACACGACGCTTTTCGCGTTGTGGACCGCCGAGGGCGAAAACGCCATGCTTCTGAGCGTCGACATCAACGGAGCGAAGTGGACGGGCGTAACCAAAGCCGCCACGATAACCGTCGAAGGACCGAACGGACTTAAATCGACCGAAACCGTCGGCACGACCGCGGGCAACGCCTACGGATACGACTTTTCGACCAAACCCGCGGGAGATTACAAAGTAACGCTCGAAAGCGACGGCAAGAAAGTCGAAAGATATTATCTTAACAACGCGCTTTTGCGCGCGTCGGGTTTCCGTGTCGTCGGGAACGCCGTACTCATGTTCAACCCCGTAGCCGGTGCGGAAAAATACCTTGTTACCGTAGATTGCGGCGATGCGAGACATAATCATACCGAAGTCGACAACGGTCTTTCCACCAACTTCAACTTCGTGAACTGCCCGATGAAAAAGGGCGGTATCGTCTTCACGGTCAAGGCTGTGGCGGCGGGCAAAGCGTCTTCGGTTGCGACCTATACGTTCGACAGAACGCTTGCAAAGGTAGAAAACCTCGCTTATAACGCGGAAAACGGCTTGCTTACCTGGAATGCCGTCCGCGAGGCTGCCGAATACGTCGTCTGCGTCGGCGACGAGGAATTCAACGTCGGCAACAATACGGAATTCAGCCTTAAAGGCTATACCGGCGAACTCGAAATAAAGGTCGTCTGCAAGACCGACGGCTATAACGAATCCGAGGCTGCCGAACTTACCCTTGACAAAACCACGCCCGTTGCGCCCGCGAATCTCGCGGTGAACGGCGACGACCTGACTTGGGATGCCGCGGAAAACGCTACCGGTTACG
>USHO01000132.1 GCA_900554485.1 uncultured Eubacteriales bacterium | reverse complement strand
GTCAAACTCGCGTTTTTCTGATTATGCTTAAAATAATTTTGCTCGTTCTGGCGGGCGTCGCGTCGGGGGTTCTCGGCGGAATGGGTATGGGCGGCGGCACCGTGCTTATACCCGTACTGACCATATTTTTCGGCGTAAAACAAAAAATCGCGCAGGCGGCGAATCTCGTCGCATTCATTCCGATGGCGGTCATATCGCTGATTCTGCACGTTAAAAACGGACTTGTCGAAAAGGAAGGGCTTTTGTGGATAATCGTACCCGCTTGTCTGGTGTCGCTGGGCGGAAGTTTCGCCGCAGCGTATATCGACGGTAAAATTCTCGGGCGTATTTTCGGCTGGTTTCTGCTTGCGTTGTCGGTGTTTCAGTTCTTCTCGGAAGAAATAACCGAGAAAATCGAAAAAAAGAGCGGCGATTGTGAAAAGGGTAACAAAACGGCGACAAAATGCACGAAAAGGTGACTATTTTGCACAAATGTGAAAAAATGGTATTGCCAAAATTTCCGAAGTATGTTATTATTCATACGCATTGAAAAACCGTATAAAAAAACGCCGAAAAGCAAGGTCTTTCGGGGATTGTCTGACCTGTCGGGCTTTTCGGCAAATTCTTTGAAGAGAGGATTATTTGTGGAAAAAATAGGCATTATCGACCTCGGGTCGAACAACGCAAGACTGGTTATAGTCGAAATGCTCGGTGACGGGCATTTTATCGTTATAGATCAGATCAAAGAGAGCGTAAGGCTCGGCAAGGATATGGAGCGCGACGGGTTTCTGAAACCTCAGCGTATCGCCGAGACGATGCGCACGCTTAAAATGTTCCGTAAACTGTGCGACGCATACGGTATCGAAAAGATAATCGCCGTGGCTACCGCGGCTGTCAGACGCGCCAAAAATCAGCGCAGTTTCCTTGACGAAGTCGCCACTACCTGCGGGATCAAGTTCAGGGTTCTTTCCGCCGAAGAAGAGGCGGTTTACGTCTATCGCGGCGTAATCAACACCATGGACATACCTAAGGGTGTCATTCTCGAGATCGGCGGCGGCAGCACGAAAATCGTCAGATACGTCAGAAAAAATCTACTCAATTACGAGACTTTGCCGTTCGGCGCGGTTACGCTTACCGAATTGTTCGCCGCGGACGGGTTACGCCCCGAAGAGCAGGCCGCCAAGGTCGAGGAATTCTTCGTCGAGCAGTTAAAACGTATCGAATGGCTTAAAGAACTCGACCCCGAAACTCAACTCATCGGCGTCGGCGGGTCTTTCAGAAGTCTTTGCAAACTCAGCAAACTCATGAAGAAGAGTCCGCTCAACAACGTACATAACTACCGTATACCCGTCAGCGAATTCGACAATATCTATAATATGATTAAAGTTCTCGACCTCGACAAGAAGAAGAGAATAAAGGGTATTTCCGGCGAACGCGCTGATATTCTTCCCAGCGCGCTGGCGGCTATTTCGGCATTCGTCAAGTACGTCGGGTTCGAGCAGATCGCGATTTCGGGTTGCGGTCTCCGCGAGGGCATAATGTTCAATTACGCCGTTCCGACCACGGTCGAAAAGCCGATAAGCGACGTACTCAATTACAGTCTGCAGACTCTGGTCAGATTTTATAACTGCAATCCCAAACACGTCGAACACGTCGTCGGGTTATCGGTTCAGCTTTTCAAACAGTTAAGGGTTCTGCATAAATTCCCGAGGCAATATCTTAAAATACTCAAAGTCGTCGCCACTTTGCACGACGCAGGCGCGGCTATCAAGTATTACGATTACGAAAAACACACCGCATACATAATACAGAACGCCAACATCTACGGGCTTACGAGCCGTGAAATGGTAATGGCGTCGTTTGTGGCGGCGGTGCATAAAAACGACGAATTCCAGATGAGCGAAATAGCGAGGTATAAAGAATTCGTCACCGAAGACGACGTCGACGCCATCAGAAAACTCGGCATTATGCTCCGTATCGCGGAGAGCCTCGACAGAAGTATGTCGGGTTGCGTCAAAGGTCTTAACTGCGACGTACTCGGCGATTCGGTCATAATGAAGACCGAGGTCGAAGGCGATGCGTCGCTCGAAATCAAAGACGCGCTTAACGCCGCAAACGATTTCAGACGCATCTTCCGTAAAAATCTCGAAATTCTGTAAAGTATGCCAGCCAAGAATAAAACGAACCGTGGTCTGACGACGTATTTTTGACTAAT
>USHO01000131.1 GCA_900554485.1 uncultured Eubacteriales bacterium | reverse complement strand
ATCGATTCTATGTTTCCTATTGGAAGAGGACAGCGCGAATTAATCATTGGGGATCGTCAAACGGGTAAAACTTCAATCGCATTGGATACTATACTAAATCAAAAAGGAAAAGACTGTATTTGTATTTATGTCTCTATTGCCCAAAAGGCAAGTACAGTGGCTAACCTAGTCAATACATTAAAGAAAAATGATGCGATGGGATATACAGTTATTGTAAACTCTACGGCTGCCGATTCAGCCAGCCTGCAATATATTGCTCCTTATTCTGCGACTTCTCTAGCTGAATACTTTATGCATCAAGGCAAAGACGTACTTATTGTCTACGACGACCTGTCCAAACACGCCGTCGCTTACCGCACGCTTTCGTTACTGCTCGGCAGAAGTCCCGGGCGCGAGGCTTATCCCGGCGATATATTCTATCTGCATTCCAGACTGCTCGAGCGTTCGGCACATCTCGGCAAAGAACAGGGCGGCGGCAGTATGACGGCACTTCCGATAGTCGAAACTCTCGGCGGAGACGTATCGGCGTATATTCCCACCAACGTAATATCGATTACCGACGGACAATTATTCCTCGAAAGCGAACTCTTTCTGTCGGGTCAGCGACCTGCGGTAAACGTCGGTTTGTCGGTATCGAGGGTCGGCGGCAGCGCACAGACCAAGGCGATGAAAAAGGCAGTCGGTTCGCTGAGACTCGAACTGGCGCAGTATCGCGAGATGAAGACGTTCGCGCAGTTCTCGGGCGATCTCGACGACTCCGTAAAAGAGCAATTCGTATTCGGCAAAGCCCTTACGGAAATTCTGATTCAACCGCTCGGCAGACCGTACAAAGAATGGGAAGAAGCGGTAATACTTACCGCGTCGTTGCGTAAAGTCACCACTGCGATCGATGCGAAAAAGATACGTCCGTTTTTCAGCGGGTTTCTGCCCTTTTTCGCAAGCGCTCACGCCGACGTCGTATCGAATATCGAAAACGGAAAAACTCTTTCCGACTCCGACGCGGACATTATCGTCTCGGCGGCGAAGAAATTTTTAACCGAACGCAATGTCTGAGATAAACGAAGTAAAAAACAGAATAAGGGGCGTAGCGGAAACGCAGAAGATAACAAACGCCCTTTACTTAATATCGTCGGCAAAAGTACGCAAAGCGAGAGAAGAACTCGAAAAGACCGCGCCGTACTTCCGCGGAATACGAAAGGAAATCAAGTCGATTTTCAAAACGGTAGACCATATCGAAAGCAAGTATTTCTACCCCGAAAACGACCATATGAAAAACGCCGCATACGGCTATCTCGTGATAACCGCGGACAAAGGCATGGCGGGCGCGTATAACCACAACGTCGTCAAAAGAGCCGAAAACGAACTGAAAAAACACTCAAATTCAAAACTCTTCGTCGTCGGCGATCTCGGGCGGGAATACCTTACGTCGAAGGGTTATCGCGTCGCCGAAGATTTTACTTTCGGCGCGCTGAAACCGACGCTTTCCGTCGCAAGGGAAATCGCCGATATATTGCTGGAAGGTTACTTAAAGGGCGACTTTTCAAAGTTATTCATTCTCTATTCGGATATGGCGGACGGAGAGAAGATTATAAAATCCACGAGAATACTGCCCTTTCACACGGCGGAATTCATCGCGGAAAAAGACAAGATCAAAGAGGAATTCGAATTTTTTCCGTCGCGCGAAGTCGTCCTCGACAACCTCGTACCGAGTTACGTTTACGGTTACGTTTACAGTTCGCTGGTAGACAGTTACTGCGTCGAACAGAACGCAAGGCTGGCGGCGATGAAATCCGCAAGCGACAACGCGGGCGAAATATCCGCGAAATTGCAACGCGACTTTAACCGCGCGCGACAGAGCGAAATCACGACGGAAATAACCGAAATATCTTCGGGTGCAAAATTCCAACGGAGTAAAAGAAATGACGGGTAAAATAACTAAAATAAACGGTTCCGTAATAGAAGTTAAATTCGACGGCGGGTCTTTGCCTAAAATAAACGCCGCGCTGAAAATCGAATCGGACGGGAAAATCAGATACGCCGAAATCGCGTCGCATATAAACCGCAACGCGGTAAAGGCGATAATGCTGTCGGAAAGCGAGGGCTTATCGGTCGGTCAGACGGTCGAAAGCGACGACGCGGGTATCAAAGTACCGGTCGGCAAAGCCGTCCTCGGCAGAATGTTCGACGTATTCGGCAACA
>USHO01000130.1 GCA_900554485.1 uncultured Eubacteriales bacterium | reverse complement strand
AATCCGTTGTCGCTGAGTCTCTTACGGATTGTTTCCATAATACTGCTCATTTCACCGTCGGAAATATCCACATCGCTCTTAAGTTCAAATACCGCATAATATCCTTTTGTCAATGCGGATTTTTCCGGTTCTCGCCCGGAACACGCGGTAAGGAAAACAAAAGTCGAAATTATCGTTAAAATACAAATCGATTTATCAAATTTAGTCATTAGTTTCATCCTCGATTTTCAGCCTATATTGATATTATACCATCTTTCTTCATATATTTCAACTAGTTTATCGGTTTCAAAGCGAAAACCGCACTAAGAGGCTTTATCGAAAATTCTGACGCAGAAAGCAGTCATATCGTCGCGGGCAATACCGTCCGTCAGCGACAACGCTTTATCCATGATATTCTCCGCCAGCGTTTTCGGGTTTATCGCCTTTTCGGTGGTTAAAAAATCGATCAGATCGGACGCCGAACCGAATGCGTCCGAAACCCCGTCGCTGACAAACACGATCGTATCGCCCGACTTTAATTCCGTCTTACAGACCGTCGGTCGCATTTCGTCGAGAATGCCGAGCGGCAACGAACTGCCCTCTATAATCTTTACGCTGTCACGGGTAATGACGAACGAATAAGGCGTTCCGATTTTTATAAAGTCGGCGCTGCCGTTATACAGGTCCACGACGCCGAGATCCATTGCGGTAAAGTCGTCTTCGCGGTTGAACGTCAGCGCCTTGTTTACCGTCGACAACGCGAGATCGGACGAAAGCCCCGACTTATAAAACGTTTCCACAAGCGAAATTGCCGTGGCGGACGCGTCTTCGGCGTTCTTTCCGCTACCCATTCCGTCATTCAGCGCGACCAGAAATTTACCGGCGGAAAGTTTGGTTATAGAGTGAGTATCGCCGCTTTTTGTCTTATCGGACTTAACCCGCGACGCAACGCCGAAAGCAGCATCGAGCGCGGGTGCTCTCGTAAGCGTGACGGCAGACAATTCGCCCGACACGTTCTCCCGCGAAGATATGGCAAGGTCGTACCCGACCACCTCGCTTACCGCTTTAAGAAAATACTGAGACGCTATCCCCGACGGCGGTAAAACTATGTTTATCTCTGGATTTTCTCCGCCGAACACAAGGATTTCGGAGACATATATTCCGCACGCGAACAGATTGTCGGTTATTTTCTTTTCTGTTCCGACAGAATCTTCAAGGCGTCTCGAATACCCCGCAGCCATATTTTTCAGTATTTCGGCAAGCCCGTGCGTCTGAGCGGTTACCAACGCTCTGCCGCTTTCAAGAGCCTCGGTTTCGGCGACGCCGCGCGCGTAGTCTTTCAGAAGAGAATTCAGCCTTAAAACCACGCTTTCCGGATGGTCGCACTCGTCGGTAAAAGCCTTGGGTAAATCGACAAGGTTCAAATCGCCCTTAGCCGCGCCAAGCGTGATTATTTTGTCGAGCATTCCCCTGTCGGGAGACCCGTTTTTTCTGCATTTTACGAAAGAAGAACACGATGCGCAAGTCGAATATATTATTTCGTCGACGACTTTCGCCCTCAGATCGTCGTCGCTCCTCACCGCTTTGCCGAGTTTAGCCATCGAAGAAGACATCTCGTCGAACGCCGCGGAAACCTCATAGAGTTTGCCCGAAAGCGACGCGCGCGTTCGGTTTACGTTATATCTGCCAAGGTTATCGTTTCTGAAAATTCTCAACTTTTTATTGAGTTTTTTCATATACCCCGCGGGAACGAATGCATATATTATCGGCGGCAAAAGCAAAAAGAACGTCTCGTAAACGCGCATTCCGTCGAAAGCGGAAGTAAAAAAATACAATGCCGTCTCGGCGGCGACAGTCATAACCGCGGTCAAAAGCGTCGAATATTTTGAAAACGTAATCGGCGCGAGTGCGATTATTGCCCCGACGGCAAGCGGAGTGAAAGACGAATAATACAACGACGGCGGAACGGACAGAACGACGCCGAAAAGCAGCGGAGTAAACCCCGGTAGCAGCGACGCCGAAAGCATAACGCACAGCGTGCTTACCGCAAACCACGGATATTCTCCGGTCACGGATACCGCGCCGTATCCGACAGCGCACAACAACACCGCCGCCGAAATAAATTCGTCTGTCGAAACCCTGTATTTAAGCCCTTTTATAAGCCACACTCTGACCGCTGCCGTCATCGGGAACACCGACGCTACGGTTATACCGGCATATACAGACCT
>USHO01000129.1 GCA_900554485.1 uncultured Eubacteriales bacterium | reverse complement strand
CAAGAACGTCGACCGTCGACCCCGTGGTCATAACGTCGTCGACTATAAGCACGCGTCTGCCGTTTATCGCCTGTTTGTCGTCAACTCTGAAACTCCCTTCGAGGTTTCTCCGACGTTCTGCGCGCGTCAGTCCGACCTGCCGCGCAAACCCGTCTTTTTTGCTTATTATCCCGTCGCCGAGCGGCAATCCCGCAAGATAGGCGATACGCCTTGCGAGCAACCTTCCCTGATTGTATCCCCTCTTTCTTTCGCGACTCTTCGTCATGGGAACATACACGACTATATCCGCCTGATAACCGCACCTTAAAAACTTTTCAAACGCCTCTTCGGCAAAGCAGTCGGCAAGGTACGCTTTGGATGAAAATTTCATATCGCGTATGAGTTTTTTGACGTTGCCCGTATAGATAAATTCGCTGCGGGCGTAGTCGAAATCGACGTTTTTGTCGCGACAGGAATCGCAGTATTCCGTCGGATATCCGACGGGCGAACCGCAGTGGTCGCAGATATAGCCGTCATTTCGCTTAAGCGTCGCATAACAACCGTCGCAGAACGGCTTTCCGTTGAAATTCTCCCTGCCGCATAAGTTGCATGTAAGATTTCGGTCGAACAGCGTGTCTTTGATTTTAAGCCAATCCATTTCAGTCTTCCAGCCCCAGCATGTAATCGACGGAGACCTCAAAATACTTCGACAGCATCACCAGCATGTCCAGCGACGGCTCGGCTCTGCCGCGTTCCCAGTCGCACACGCTGCTGTTTGTCGTGTGAAGTATTTCCGCCAAATCCTTTTGTGTCAGAGCGTCGGCTTTCCTCAACTCTTTCAGCCTGTCGCAAAAAATCTGCATAATAACCCCCCTTTTTCTATATTTTAGGAATTTCACCTAATACTATGTTTGTATTAGGAAATTTCCCCAACAGCGGACAATCGACGATAATACAAACCCCGCAGGCGGCATTGCGGCTTGCGGGGCGATAACGTTTCGCGAATTATTCTGCGTCTCCGTAACCGTCGGGGTTTTTCGTCTGCCAGTTAAGAGCGTCGCGGCACATGTCGTCGAGCGTCTTTTCGGCTTTGAACCCGATGAGTTTTTCGGCTTTCGTCGGATCGGCATAACATTCGGGGATGTCGCCTGGACGACGGGGGTCTATGACGTACGGGATTTCTTTGCCCGCCGCTTTCGAGAAGGACCTTATCATCTCAAGGACGCTGTACCCCTTACCCGTTCCGAGGTTGACGATATACAGTCCCGAACCCGTAAGCAGTTTATTCACAGCGAGAACGTGTCCTCTCGCGAGATCGACGACGTGAATATAATCTCTGACGCCCGTCCCGTCGGGAGTGGGATAATCGTTGCCGAACACATGAACCTCTTTAAGTTTGCCTACCGCCACCTTCGTGATGTACGGGCAGAGGTTATTGGGTATGCCGTTCGGGTCTTCGCCGATAAGCCCCGAGGGATGCGCCCCTATCGGGTTGAAATATCTTAAAATCGCGATATTGAATTCTTTGTCGGCTTTGGCAAGGTCTTTGAGTATATACTCGATGAAGAGTTTCGTCGAGCCGTACGGATTCGTCGTGGAAAGCGGAAAATCTTCGGTAATCGGCACAGTGTGCGGATTGCCGTAAACCGTGGCAGACGACGAGAATACGAGGTTTTTACAACCGAATTCTCTCATGACGTCGATAAGAGCGAGCATTCCGCCTATATTGTTCTCGTAATACTCGATGGGCTTCGCGACCGATTCGCCGACCGCCTTATACCCGGCAAAATTGATAACCGCGTCGATTTTGTTTTCGGTAAACACTTTGCGCATTGCGTCTTTGTCGCATACGTCGTACTTATAAAATTTAATCTTTCTGCCGACTATCTTTTCTACGCGCTTTACAGCCTCGGTTTTGCTGTTGTAAAGATTGTCGACGACGACCACGTCGTACCCCGCGCCGATAAGTTCTATCGTGGTATGGCTGCCTATATATCCGGCGCCGCCCGTAACCAGTATGGTTTTCATAATATTCGTAAACCTCCGTTATTTCAATATTACGTTTATATGAATTTTTTTGCCTTTATGCAACACGAAACTACCCTTAGTCTTTAAGTCTTCGGGTATTTCGAGTTCGCCCGCTGCAAGTTTTTTATCGTCGAGCGAAACTCCGCCGCCCTCTATAAGCCTTCTTGCCTCGCCTTTGGATTTCGCTATGCCAGCCGACACCATGACGTCGGGTACGGTAACCGCGCCCGAAACCTCTACCGTGG
>USHO01000128.1 GCA_900554485.1 uncultured Eubacteriales bacterium | reverse complement strand
CGCGAAAATGGCGGCGTTTTGGCAAGGTTCGTTTTATTCTTGGCTGGCATGCCGCACAACGTTATTGTCCGCATTCGACATTTTACGACTTTTCTCGACGAAACTCGCCCGAAATCGCCTTTATTTTACACGTTCCGCGTTTTGTTTCGCCGTCGAAAAATGGTATAATATAAGCAGCCGTAGAGATTACGGGCGAAAAATCAAGGAGTTGCGATTATGAAAAAGTCGATCGTCATACTTCAGGATAATATCCGCAAAGCGACCGCGCTTGCGGAGGAGTTTGAAAAATGCGGTAAATTCGATATTGCCGGCGTGTTCGCCGACGGGGAAGAAGGGGTAGAAGTCGCCCTGTCGGAAAGCGTCGATTATCTGGTGACGGACATAGTTTTACCGACGCTCGACGGATTGGGCGTGCTTGACAAACTTAAGAAAGCGGGCGCGAAGACCAGAACGATAATTTACAGTTCGCTTAAAAGCGACGAAGTCGTATCGGCGTGCATAGAGAAAGGCGCGGCGTATTATGTAACCAAACCGTGCGACGAAAAGACGTTCGTCAGGCGCGTTACCGATTTGTTTTTAAGCGAAAAGACCGAAGATATTAAACCGACGACGGCAAAAACTCCGTCGCTCGACGAAAAAATCAGCAAGATATTTATTTCGGTCGGCATTCCGCCGCATATAAAAGGATATTCTTATCTGAGGGAGGGGATAAAACTCGCCGTGGAAGATCCCGACGTTATAAACAACATAACGAAGAAACTCTATCCGATGATAGGTGAAAAATACGATACGACGCCGAGTAAGGTCGAAAGGGCTATAAGGCACGCCATAGAGGTCGCGTGGGCGAGAGGGAGAATAAACAACATCAACGATCTGTTCGGTGTGCAGACTTATCTGGCGGGCGAAAAGCCTACGAACGGCGAATTTATCGCTCTTATCGCGGATAAAATGCTGCTCGAGGGCGCGTGATATTATCCGGTATAAAAAAGTGGGAGTCGGAATAAAAACCCCGTGGTTTCGTCGGTTTGACTAAACCACGGGGTTTTACATATTATGAATTTATCGTAACTTACGACAAAAAGGGGAGGCGATTGCCTCCCCGTGATTCGGTCGGAAGATTATACTCTTTCTACTTTATTGCTCTTCAAACAACGAGCGCATACGTATTCAGAAGTAACGACGCCGTCGTTTACGACTCTGACCTTCTGAACGTTTGCATTGTAAGAGCGGGGAGTTTTACGGTTACTGTGGCTTACTTTATTGCCGGATAATTTCGCTTTTCCGCAAACGCTGCAAACTCTTGACATATAGCACCTCCAAAAAAACCTTAATGAGTAAAAAACGCAGCGTTTCGGGGCTTAAACCCGTATCGCCGCAATTTCAGCATAGATAATATATCACACTTTTATTCGAAAAGCAACCAAATTCGGCGGTATGAACAGAAAAATTTTACCTTTTTCGGAACTAAAAACAGAAAACGACGAAAATTCTCTTGTAAAAAAAAAATAAATAATGTATAATCGGAAAAGAAGGAGAATGCTATGGCTGTAACCACCTCGAATATTTACGGAAAAATTTCAATATCCGACGAGACTATCGCCAAGGTAGCGGCTCATGCCTGCCTTGAGTGTTACGGCATCGTTGAAATGGTGTCGAGAAAGTTGTCGGACAGTCTTTCGCAACTCTTCAGAAAGGATGCCGGCGGCAAGGGCGTTCAGGTGACGACCTCCGGCGATCGTATCTTTATAAACGTATTTGTGATTATTAAATTCGGCGTATCGATTTCCGCCGTCGCGGAATCGCTTAAAAATGCCGTCAAGTACAAAGTCGAACAGTTTACTGGGATGATCGTGGATACGGTCAACGTAAACATAATGGGCGTCAAACTTTGATTTTATCGGCGAACGGTTTCACCGTTTGCCGTCGCTTTGTGCTTTTTTCTTCGGAGGACGATTTTTGAAATGCAAAAAATAATAAACGGCGCGACTTTCGCCAAGATGGTAATAAGCGCGTCGAAACTTCTCGACGTCAATCGGGAACAGATAGACACTTTGAACGTATTCCCCGTACCGGACGGAGATACCGGTACGAACATGAGCCTTACGATGCAGTCGGCGGTCAAAGAAATCCGCGCGACGGGCAGTAATTCGCTGTCGGAACTCGCAGACGCGGTTTCCAAAGGCGCGCTCCGCGGAGCGAGGGGAAATTCGGGCGTTATAACCTCTCAGATTTTCAGAGGTATATGTTCGGTCCTTAAAGATTACAGCGAGGCCGATACCCGCGTTTTCGCCAAGGCGTTGAAAGCGGCGACCGACGTCGCGTACAGCGCGGTTTCCA
>USHO01000127.1 GCA_900554485.1 uncultured Eubacteriales bacterium | reverse complement strand
ACAAAATTTTAATCTTTTACAACACCGACGATAATCACCCGACGGTAATCAAGAGGAAAGACACGGAAGAACTTATTTCGCACCTTAACGACATAGCGAGCAACGACAAAACCGCAACAAACGACTGCCCGAACACAACGGGAAACAACAGCCCCATCGTACAAAAGGAAAACTCGTTTGAACCTCAAGGGTTCAAACGAGTTTCACTTGGCGGAGAAAGAGGGATTTGAACCCTCGCTACGGTTATCCCATACTACTCCCTTAGCAGGGGAGCCCCTTCGGCCTCTTGGGTATTTCTCCAACCGAAAGTTCTGCCGATATGCAAAATCAGCCTCTACATATTATCATATTTTTTTCGCAAGGTCAATAATTTTATCGGTTTATTTCAAATTTATTTTCTTTTTCCGGAATCCCTATGATTTTAAGTCGCAATCCGCTGGTCTCGTCGAGGTCGGCGGATTATATTATTTCTGTTTTCTTCGGAGATTATAGAGCAACACATACAGTCCTGCAAGCAACAAGATCGCTCCGATAAGAACGAGATAGGCGACCCATGTTTCGATTTTTGAGCCGAAAAAGTAAACGTTGCAGTCGATACTGTCTCGTATTCCGCTTATCGGGGCGTCGGGGAACCCATGTTTTGCCATTTCGGCGTAAACTCCGTTCAGCGAGTGATTGCGTATGAGCATCGTTCCGTACGTCCCCGGTAAAAAGGCAAGCGTATTGCGAAGTCCGTCGCCGAATTGCGATATAGGCATATATGCTCCGCAGATAAAGCCGTATCCCGCCGAGACGATAGTGCCTACAGCCTGAGCCTGCCCCTGTGTGGACAGAAAAGAATTTACGCCACACGACAGCGCCGTTCCGAAGCCGATAACAGTACAACGTCAGTAATGACAAGCAATACGTCGGTAAAACTCATATACCAGCCCGTGGCGGCGACGTATATGAGGCATGCGGCGGTGGCGGTCAGGGTGATGATAATCGTTGCGAAGAAAGATGCGAACGAGTACGCCGCGGCAATCGCGGGGCGTTTTACGGGCGAAACGAGTATATCGTTCGCCGCTCCGCTCGTTTTATCCTGAACGCACAGCAGATTCGAGCAGAACGCTACGGTGACGCAGCACACCGCCAACAGCGAAGACATCAACTGTCCGGCAACGGTTCCGTTTACGAGCGATTCGGGGGCGGAATAGCCGTTGAGCCCCGATACGAAACTGTCGCGGTAAACTTTTGCCAGAAAAGTCATATACAGCACCAACAGGATAATCGGTGTTATGAGCGACGAAAAGAACGCTCCTTTATCTTTGAAGAATACTTTTACGTTGCGTTTTGTCAAGGCCCAAAAAGTTTTCATTGTACGTTTTCTCCGGCTTTAATGCCCGTAACGGCGAGGAATACGTCGTCCATTTTGCCTTTGGTTATTTCAAAATCGCCGAAAATTTCGGGTCGGGAAATAATCAGGTCTTTTGCCGCCGCGGTGTTTTTAACTTCCACGCGATAGCCGCCGATTGTCTTTTCAAACGGCAGATTCAACGATTTTACGTCTTCTTCGCTGACCGAATACAGAGTGACGAAGTCGCCCGTGTATTTATTTTTGAGTTCGAGCGGAGTGCCTTCCGCTGCGATTTTGCCTTTATTAAGGATAATCACGCGGTCGGCGTCGGCTGCCTCCTCCATATAGTGCGTAGTCAGAAAGACGGTCATGTTTTCGTCCTTTCTCAGCGTCGAAACGAAATTCCACAGCGTCTTTCTTGTCTGCGGGTCAAGCCCGGTAGTAGGTTCGTCTAAAATGAGAATTCCGGGGTTATGCACCAGCGCGCGGGCGACGTCGATTTTTCGTCTCTGACCGCCGGAGAGTTTGCCGAGCGTTTTAGGTAAAAGGTCGGTGAATCCGAGTTTTTCCGCCAACGCCGAAATTCTTTTTTCGGCATTTTTTCCGCAAATTCCGTATAACGCCGCGCGCGACAGCAGGTTATCTCTGACCGACAGGGTTTTGTCCAGCGCGGAATACTGAAACACCACGCCTATTTTTTTCGCTATGCTTGCGGGATTTTCGTCGGCGTTTTCGCCGCAGACGAATACTTCGCCGCAATCTTTGGCAAGAGTTCCGCAGATAATCGAAATAGCGGTCGATTTGCCTGCCCCGTTCACGCCGAGAAACGCGAACAGTTCGCCCTTTCCGACCGTAAACGAAAGGTCGTCTACGGCGAGCGTGTCTCCGTAAGATTTTTTCAGGTTCTTTATTTCTATTGCGTTTTCCATATTTTTATTATACACCGTGCGCGGAGTCTTTGTCAACGGATAAACCGCAGCCTTAATTTCTGGTTGCGATGCCAGCCAAGAATAAAACGAACCGTGGTCTGACGACGTATTTTTGGCTAATA
>USHO01000126.1 GCA_900554485.1 uncultured Eubacteriales bacterium | reverse complement strand
GGTCGAGCGAAGTCGTCGCCGAACGCATTAAAAACGAAATACAGCAGCGTGTGGAAATCGCCGGTATAGAAGTCGTCGAGGCGAGAATAACGTATCTTGCATACGCGCCCGAAATCGCGGCGGTAATGCTCCAACGCCAGCAGGCGTCCGCTATAATCGACGCAAGAAAAATGATAGTCGACGGCGCGGTCGGCATGGTCGAAATGGCTCTCGACAGACTTAAAGAACACGGCACCGTAAATCTTGACGAAGAGCGTAAAGCGCAGATGGTGTCGAATCTGCTCGTGGTGCTTTGCGGCAACCGCGACGTTCAGCCGGTTGTCAATTCGGGCAGCGTTCAGTAAAATATACGACATTGTTTCCCGTCGTCGCGGACGAATAATCCGCGGCGGCGGGATTTTTATAGTCCGATACGCGGTTAAAACCGCTCCTTTTGCCGCAATATAAAAAATTCGACGAAATTTTTGAAAAAATCGCGTTATCATTATATATATATTATTGATAGCCGTTAAAATTTGTTTACAAACTGAAAATTTTGGTGTATATTAAAATAACCATCGGAGACCGTAAAGGGGGTAATCATGCTTGCAAAAGACGTAGCGTTCGTTATATCGGGTCTTGACGGCATTCCCGTCGACGTCGAGGCGGACGTAAATCAGGGGCTTTTCGCGTTTGAGATAGTCGGTTTGCCCGACGCGGCGGTAAAGGAGAGCCGCGAGAGGGTGCGTTCGGCAATCAAAAACAGCGGAAAAAAATTCCCCAATCACAGAATAACCGTCAACCTCGCCCCCGCGGAAATCAAAAAAGAAGGGTCGATGCTCGACCTTGCGATAGCGGTCGCGCTGGTAAAGTCTGCGGGGGAACTCGGCGATGCCGATATAGGCAGAGCGGCGTATCTCGGCGAACTTTCGCTGGACGGGCGAATAAGACCCGTCAACGGAATTCTTCCGATGCTTATATCCGCCAAGCAAAAGGGATATAAAGAAGTGATCGTTCCGTCGGAAAACGCCAAAGAGGCGGCGTACCTCGACGGCATAACGATAAAGACCGCCGGGACGCTTAAAGACGTGCTCGATTATCTCTGCGGCATCGGCGAACTTCAGACCGTCGAAACGATCAGTTACGATAACATTTCCGATAAAGACGATTATAAAAACGACCTTAAATATGTCAAAGGGCAATACCTTGCCAGACGCGCTCTGGAAATAGCCGTCAGCGGCAATCACAATATCATTATGGTCGGACCTCCCGGCGCGGGCAAGACGATGCTTGCGAAGTGCATTCCGTCCGTAATGCCGTCAATGAGTTTTGAAGAGGCTCTCGAAACGACTAAAATTCACAGCGTGGCGGGTAAACTTTCACGCGAAGAGGGCATCGTGAGCAGACGCCCGTTCGTAACCCCGCATCACACGGCGAGCAGCGTGTCGCTTATCGGCGGAGGTTCGAACGCCAAGCCGGGGCTTATAAGTCTGGCACACAACGGAGTGTTGTTTCTCGACGAAATGCCGGAATACAGCCGCTCTATGCTCGAAAGTCTGCGCCAGCCGCTGGAAGACAGAGTGATCACCGTGTCAAGGGTCAGGCAGAACGTGTCTTACCCCGCGGGATTTATGCTGGTCGGCAGCATGAATCCGTGCCCGTGCGGATATTACGGCTCGAAGACGGGTAAATGTACCTGTTCGCCGACGCAGATCGCAAGGTATAAATCGCGCATATCGGGTCCTTTGATGGACAGGGTAGACATAAGAATAACCGTCGACGCGGTAAAATACGACGAACTTACCGCCGCCGGAGAGGAAGAATCGAGCGAGACCGTCAGAAAACGCGTCGAATCGGCAAGAAAAATTCAGCGCGAACGTTTCGCCGAAGACGGCATTTCGACCAATGCGGAAATGGGCGAAAAGGAATTGCGTAAATATTGCAGACTTTCGCCCGAATGCAACGAAATTTTAAGACGGTCGTTCGTAAGTCTGAATCTTTCCGCACGCGCCCGCGCGAGAATAATAAAGGTCGCGCGCACGATAGCCGACCTCGATTACTCTGCGGACATTCGACCCGCGCACCTTCTGGAGGCTATAAGTTACAGGAGCGACGAATTCTGATGACGCTTACCGACAGACAACGCGCGCTCGTATTTCTCGACTCGTTCGAGAAACTCGAATACAGGCGCAAAATAGAGATAATAAAATTGTTTACTTCTCCCGCGGAATTATTTTCGGGCGGCAACGTCATACGGCGGGCATTTGAAGACAGACGCGATTATAATTCGGTCGCGGCTGTCGCAGAGGCTCTCGGACGCCGCGATACCGCAGCCGAGATGATAAAAGCGTCCGTCGCGTTCGCCGACGGAGTGATAACGCTCGGAGATGCGGATTATCCCGAAAATCTTAAAAACACGCCCGTTCCTCCGCTAGTACTTTATTATAAGGGCAACGCGGGGTTGCTTGCGGAAGACGTAAAAAGAACCGCGATAGTCGGTTCGCGGAAGACTTTGCCGAGTTACCTCGGACTTGCCGAAAACCTTTCCGCCGCGCTTTC
>USHO01000125.1 GCA_900554485.1 uncultured Eubacteriales bacterium | reverse complement strand
CGTTTACGTTTATACTCTCGGCGGCAAGAAATTCCGCGCGCAGAAGACGTTCAGGGCTACCGCGAGAAAATGGAGCGTAGGTTCGGAAGATTCTTCGGTAGTGTTTTCGACCGGAATGAAAAACGAGTACGGCGACGCGTCTTCGACGCGTTACGGCGGAACGGGGCTTGACATAACCCTTGCCGCGGGCGATACGTTCACTTTCGGCGAACCCGTAGACCTCAGCAAGAGCGGGGAATACGACATAATAACCATGTATTCGTCGGCTCTTCAGCAAAAGTCCAACTGGGCTTACAACAAAAACAATAACGGCAGCCGCCCGGTAGGTTTCGAGGCGGGTATCGTTGACGTTACGCTTACCGACTGTTATAACCCCGACGTTTTCGTTACGTTTGAAATGTTTATACACACCGACGAAGGCGTTTACGTCAGGACGGTGGCGACTAATCAGGGAACTTACGGTCTCGACCCGAAGTATAACAACAATATCATAACCGGTAAAGTTTATATAGACGGTACTGAGTACGGCGTATATCAGAATACTTACGGCGGGTCTCTTACCTCTTCGGGAACCAAGTCGATAGACAACTTCGGTTGGTGGACATTCGATACCGACACGGGCGGCGTCTATTTCAACTATCCGGGCGGGAAATTCCTTGCCAATCAGGTTTATAACCCGGACATATGCGGAAAAGTCTTCCCCGGATTTACGACCGGCGAAGTTTACGTTTCCGTTTCGACCGCAATCAACTACACGTCTTCGACTCACCTGTATATCGAATCGATAGGCGGGTACGTCGGCGAAGGACTTGTCGACGGTAAATACGAAGACAACGTCGCGCCGAATATCGTCGTAAACGGCGGCAAAGAACTCGGCGAGTGCTATGTGAAAACGGGCGAAGAATTCAGACTTTTCGATGCGGTTGCTTACGATCCGCACCTTGTCGGCGAAGTGAAGGCGAAAGTATACTACAACTACGGCGGAACGGCGGAAAGCAGCGTTCTGGTTAAGAACAATCGTTTCACCCCGGTTTCGGCAGGCAGATACGTTATAGAATACACCGCGGCGGACTCGTTCGGCAACGTCGGCAGAAAACTCGTCGGCGTCAACGCGGTAGACGAAAACCCCGCGACGTTCCGTACCGAAACTCTCGATACGATGCAGGCGGGCGTCAGAGTCGTCCTACCTGCGTACAAAGCGGAAAGTCTTAACGGAGAAGTTACCGTAAGCGCGGCGGCAAAATGCGGAGATAAGACGTTTATCGCCGATAACGATATGTCGTTCATACCGACCGCTGTCGGCGAATACGAAATCGTATATACCTATGCCGACAAACTTAAAACCTATGAATGGTCGTATACCGTAACGTGCGTCGCAAACGAAACCGAAAGTTTCGTCGATCGTCCGGTATTCTTCGATTATTATATCAAAGGTCTCGCATATACTCTTCCGTCGGCGGGCGTTTACGTATTCCGCGGCAAAGATCCGACCGCCGTCGACTATAAGGTCTGTGTTTCTTTCGACGGAGGGGAATTTACCGAGGTTGCCGACCCCGACGAATTTACGGTTACGGGTTCTTCGACGATGGAATTCAGATACGTCGCGGGCGAAACCGAATATCGGAGCGGACTTCTTAAAATCGTCGACGTCGGCTATACCGGTACGCTCGATAAAGCCGCATATTTCGTCGGAGACTATTCCGCGGAAAAATCCGCGTATATAGAGTTTACGTCGGATAAAACTTCGGGCGACAACGCGCTCGAATTCATCTCTCCGCTGGCTTTCGCGACGTTCTCGCTCAACTGGGCAATGCCTGCCGATAAGTCGAATTACACGACTTTAAGCATAGTGCTTACGGATATAGATACCAAAGAACGCATCGTAATCGGATTCTACAAAGAAAACGGCAAGAGTTATGCCTCGTATAACGGCGACAAGATAAATCTGAGCGAGGACATCAAAGACGGCAAACAGCGTCTGCTTGCATACGACGCCGACAGCGGAAATCTGCTTTACGAGGATTCCGAAAGAAAGATATATCTGCCGCTTGCATCTTCCGTCGACTATGCGCGGATAAAACTGGAAATCGTACTTCAAGGCTTGAAAGGCGAGGCGGCTTTCAGAATTCACAGCGTTCAGGATCAGATAATGAACCGCGCCGAAACCGATAATAAAGAACCGTATATTCACGCCGCGCGCGGAGCGGGCAACGTTCGCCTTAACGACAATGGCGTTATCTACCGCGCGATAGCGAGCGATGCGCTGTCGCCCGTACTTGCCAAAAACGTGCTTGTCACGGTCAAAACACCGTCGAACAAATCTGCGGTCAGCGCGGACGGCGTAAAACTCGAAAACGCGCCTGCGGACAGAGATTACGAAATAACCTATTCCGAATACGGATTATATAAGATCACCTATACCGCCGTCGATGCGGCGGGTAAAAAGGCAAGGCTTGCCTCGTCGGTAGAAGTCGTCGACACGACCGCGCCCGAAATACGGTTTACGGACGGCTCGGACGAATCCACCGTTCAGACGATTACGCTCGGTTACAAGTATAAGATAAAGGAATACGAACTTTCGGATAATTATTCCGCGGTC
>USHO01000124.1 GCA_900554485.1 uncultured Eubacteriales bacterium | reverse complement strand
GGCGGATTCGGCGGGCGGGGCGGATTTTCGGGTTTCGGCGGCGGAGGTTTCTCCGGAGGATTCTCGGATATATTCGGCGATATATTCGGCTCGTTTACGGGCGGCGGCAGAGGCGAACCCGAGGATAAATCGGGCGAGGATATAACCGTCGAAGTCGAACTTTCGTTCCTCGATGCGGCGAAGGGCTGTAAAAAGGAAATTACTTATAACAGAAAAGAACCTTGCCCCGATTGTCGTTCGACGGGCGCGAAGGGCGGCACTGCGTATAAGACGTGCGATAAATGCCACGGCAAAGGTACGATTCAGTATGCGTCGGGCAACAGCATATTCCGCACCGTGTCTACAAGGGCGTGCGACGCCTGCGGCGGAACGGGCAGAATAATAACCGAAAAATGCGCGACCTGTAACGGTAAAGGGTATCAGAGAAAACAAACGACCGTCCGCATAGACGTTCCCGCGGGGGCGGATACGGGCAGTTACATGAAGAAGAGGGGCTACGGCGAGGCATCGCTTTACGGCGGCGAACCGGGCGACCTCATCATAGTTTTCAAAGTGTTGCCGCATAAGTTGTTCAAACGTAAGAATTACGACTTATACGTTGACTTGCCGATAGACTTCAGGACCGCCGCGCTTGGCGGAACGGTTAAAGTTCCGACGATCGACAAGACGGTAGATCTGGATATACCCGAAGGAACTCAGAACGGAAAGATGTTTACCGTACGGGGTAAAGGTATAAATTCCAAATTCGGCATAGGCAACCTGTATGTAACCGTAACCGTGGAAGTTCCGTCTAAACTTTCGCGGGCGCAGAAACAGAGACTTGCCGATTTCGACAGCGACATAGAACTCAAACAGTACGATAAGATGAAGAAGTACGACGACGCGGTTCAGTCGCTGTACGGCGATAAACCTTACGGAACTAAATAAAATAAATCCGCGGGGCGTTGAATATCAACGCCCCGCGGATTTTGTCTGTGCGTATTATTAAAATTCAAAGTCAACGGCATGGCGTTCCAGCCTGATTTCTTTGCAGATCGCCGCCGCCGCGAGATGCCTCGGATCGTTTTTGTATGTTTCGAGGTCTGCGAGATTGTCGAACGTGGCGATTAAAACCGCGCTCTGATCGGCGTTTTCGTTTATGTTTACGCCGGTTTCCGCCGACCGCAATACTTCGATTTGTCCGACGAGGGCGTTGAGTTCAGCCAAAAATTCTTCGGCTTGTTTTTCGGTGCCGGGTCTGAACTTCCAGGTTACCACATGTTTTATCATTTGTCTTCTCCTTCGTTATTATTCAAAACGTTAAAAATTTCGTCGAGATTAAAAATTTCGTAATCGTAAAAAACGTTGTTCGGATTGCCTGCGCGGCGGTAATTCGCTCTGCACGTTTTTATTCCGTTGTTCGCGCCCAGCGGTATGTCCGATACGAGCGAATCGCCTACGATAAGCGTCTTTTTCGGGTCGAAGTCGGATACGCCTTTTTTAACCGCGGCAAAGTATTCGTCCGACGGTTTTGCGAAACCTATTTCGTCCGAAATAAAAATCCCGTCGAGCAACGGTCTCAGCCCGGACATATCCAGACGGTTGTTCTGTACTCTCGTGACGCCGTTTGTTATTATGTAAATTCTGTATCCGTCGTGTTTCAGTTTTTCAAGAACCGGGCGGGTCTCGGGGTATAGAATACAGGTGTCGGCGAGTTTGTCTTCGTATCTTTCCTGAAACTGTTCGGCATCGAATCGGATATTCTGCCTTTCTCCGTATTCGACGTATCTGCCGATCAGTACCGAGCGTTTATCCAGCATTCCGCGCGAATATTCGTCCCATAGTTTCTGATTTATGTCGGAATACAGGTCATAGTCGATTTTGTCTTCGTCAAAACCGAACTCGCGCGCGGTCTCGGTAAAGCATTTTTTGCCGGACGAGTAAAAATCAAACAAGGTGTCGTCGGCGTCAAACATTAAAGTATCGAATTTCATACGGCAAGTATAACATAAAGTATAAAAACAATCAACCCTTTTGCATTGACAAAACGTGCGGTAAATAATATAATTTATACGGGTGTTTACCCGTAAAGAGGAATAAAGAAATGAAGTATTATCTCGGTATAGATTTAGGCGGAACGTTTATAAAGGGCGGCGTCGTCGACGAAAACGGAAAGATCGTCGTAAGCGATAAGGTTGCCACCGAAAAAGAAAAGGGCGCGGAGGGCGTGATGGATAACGTCGCCGCATTGTGCGATAAACTCGTAAGCGCGGCGGGTCTTGAAAAAAAAGACATCTGCGGCGCGGGTATGGGCGTTCCCGGTATGATAAACGGTATCGACGGAATAGTAGTCGTAAGCAACAATCTCGGCTGGTTGCACGTCGGAATGGTAGAAGGGCTTAAAAAGCGTACGGGTTATGATTTCAGAATAACAAACGACGCCAACGCGGCGGCTCTCGGCGAGGCGACGTACGGCGTCGGCAGATCTTATGAAGACAGCATTCTGATAACGCTCGGCACCGGCATAGGCGGAGGTATCATCCTCGGCAACAAGATCGTCGAAGGCAATAAATCCGCGGGTGCGGAACTCGGACATATGGTCATATGCGACGGCGGCGAACAGTGTACATGCGGCAGAAAAGGCTGTTTCGAGGCGTCTTGCTCGGCAACCGC
>USHO01000123.1 GCA_900554485.1 uncultured Eubacteriales bacterium | reverse complement strand
CGGGACCTGCAGCCATGTTATCGGGATGCAGAGTACGTCCGGTACCGCCGCCGGATGCAACGGAGAAGTACTTCTTGCCGTTCTCGACGCACCACTTCTTGTAAGTGCCTGCGACGGGGTGCTGGAATCTGGTCGGGTTGGTGGAGTTACCGGTTATCGAAACCGAAACGTTTTCGAGTTTCATGATAGCCACGCCTTCGGGGACGTTGTCCGCGCCGTAGCATTTAACCTTGGCTCTGGGACCGTCGGAATACGGTTTTTCGTATACGACGGTTACTTTTTCGGTGTAGGGGTCGAAAGTCGTTTCGACGTAAGTGAAACCGTTGATTCTCGAAATAATCATCGCGGCGTCTTTGCCGAGACCGTTGAGGATGACTCTTAAGGGTTTCTTTCTTACGGTGTTAGCGTTGAGGGCGATCTTAATCGCGCCTTCCGCCGCGGCGAAAGATTCGTGACCGGCAAGGAAACAGAAACAATCGGTATCGTCGGAAAGGAGCATCGCGCCGAGGTTGCCGTGTCCGAGACCGACTTTACGGTTGTCCGCAACAGAGCCGGGAATACAGAACGACTGAAGTCCGACGCCGATTTTTTCGGCAGCGTCGGCTGCTTTCTTCGCTCCGCTCTTTATGGCGATCGCCGCGCCTACGGTGTACGCCCATACGGCGTTTTCAAAGCATATAGGCTGGGTGCTTCTTACTATATCGTCGCAATCGACGCCTTTCGCAAGGCAGATGTCTTTGCACTCTTCCACGGATTTGATTCCGTATTCTTTGAGCGTGGCGTTGATTTTGTCTATTCTTCTTTCATATCCTTCAAATAAAGACATATCGTATTACCTCCTTATTCCTTACGCGGGTCGATGTACTTATAGGCGTTTTCAAATCTGCCGTAGTGACCTTTCGCCTTTTCGTACGCCTCGTTGGGGGTAAGACCCTTCTTGATGAAGTCGGTCATCTTGCCGAGCGAAACGAATTCGTAGCCGATAACCTGCATATCTTCGTCGAGAGCCATACGGGTGACGTAACCTTCTGCCATTTCGAGGTATCTGGTACCCTTTTCCTTGGTGCCGTACATCGTGCCTACCTGCGAGCGGAGACCCTTGCCGAGGTCTTCGAGACCCGCGCCTACGACAAGACCGTCGTCGGAATAAGCCGACTGAGTACGTCCGTAGACTATCTGAAGGAACAACTCTCTCATAGCGGTGTTGATGGCGTCGCATACGAGGTCGGTGTTAAGAGCTTCGAGAATGGTTTTACCGGGGAGAATTTCCGACGCCATAGCCGCCGAATGGGTCATGCCCGAGCAACCTATGGTTTCGATAAGAGCCTCTTCGATTACGCCGTTTTTGACGTTGAGCGAGAGTTTGCACGCGCCTTGTTGCGGAGCGCACCAACCGACGCCGTGGGTAAAGCCGCTTATATCGCCGATTTGTTTAGCCTCTATCCATTTGCCCTCTTCGGGAATGGGGGCGGGTCCGTGCTTGGGACCTTTGGCGATGCAGACCATATTCTTCACTTCGTTTGAATACTGCATAAAATGCCTCCAAAAAAATATCGTGATTGTAAAAACGGGGGTTGTCGCCGACCGTTGAGTGTATTATAACATAAAGTAAAAGTTTTTTCAATTATTATATCAAACTTTTTGATTGCATTTATTAAAATTTAATGATAGAATATGATTGACATTCGGCAAACGTCCCGCGTTTGCGTTACGAAAATATTTTTAAGAGGTTTTTCTATGAAAAACGCAATGGATATTCTTCAGGAAAGGGGCTTTATAAAGCAGACCGTCTACGGCGAAGACTTGCATAAACTCATGGACGAAAAAAGTCTGACGTTTTACGTCGGTTTCGACCCGACGGCGGACAGCCTGCATATAGGGCATTATATTCCGATAATGGCGATGGCGTGGATGCAGCGTTGCGGACACCGTCCGATTGCTCTTTTCGGCGGCGGAACGGGTATGATCGGCGATCCGTCGGGCAGAAGCGATATGCGTCAGATGATGACGCGCGAGACGATCGACCGCAATATCGAATGTTTCAAAAAACAGATGTCGCGCTTTATAAACTTCGACGGCGAAAACGGCGCGATAATCGCCAACAACGCCGACTGGTTGCTTGACCTCAATTACATCGATTTCCTCAGGGATATAGGCGTGTATTTTTCCGTCAACGAAATGCTTACCGCCAAGTGCTTTAAGCAGCGTATGGAAAAGGGACTGACTTTCTTTGAATTCAACTATATGCTTATGCAGGGGTATGACTTCCTGTACCTTAACCGCAACTACGGCTGCGAACTCGAACTCGGCGGAGACGACCAGTGGTCTAACATGCTTGCGGGCGTCGACCTCATACGCCGTAAAGAGAATAAACCGGCTTATTGCCTGACTTGTACGTTGCTTTTGAACAGCGAGGGCAAGAAGATGGGCAAGACGCAGAAAGGCGCGCTCTGGCTTGACGAAAACAAGTGTTCCGTATACGATTTCTATCAGTATTTCAGAAACGTCGAGGACTGCAAGGTCGCGGAATGCATGCGTCTTCTGACGTTTATGGATCTTGACGAAATAGCAGAACTCACGAAGTACAACGACGAGAGGATGAACGCCGCGAAAGAAAGACTGGCGTTCGAGGTGACGAAACTCGTTCACGGAGAGGAAAAGGCTCTGCTCGCCGCGAAACAGGCGAAGGCGGCTTTCGGCGGCAACGTCGAGGATATGCCCACGGTAGAGGTTTCGGG
>USHO01000122.1 GCA_900554485.1 uncultured Eubacteriales bacterium | reverse complement strand
CAGCAACGCGGTCTTGCCGAGGCGCGAATGCCCCGCGACGTAAAGCGTCTCCTTTGCGGCGTAACCGCGCGAAATCAAATATCTGCCGACCAGCGTCGCCGCAAACGACCACAACGTCAGTTTGCCCGCCGAATCGAGATCGTTTCTGTCGACGAAAAGCGGCGCGATTCCGTTTGAAAAATCGTTGTCGTCGCTCGCTATCTCTTTATAATAAAGGTGCGCTATCGCAAGCCCGCCGTCCATAAGTTCTTCGACGGGACAATACTTCGTCGGCAACATCCGCATAAAGTCGAGATGAACGACGGTTTTATACTCTTTCACCCTCGTCGGGATAAACAGATCGCATATAAACGTCGCCGTTCTGCCGTTCTTCGTCAACGCAAATTCAAGCGCGGTATGCGTGGCTTTGCCGCAGAAAAAGTAGCCGTAATCGACGTCGGTTTTTTCGTCAGTCACGTCCGACACGACGACTTCGAGCCCCGTTTCGTCAACATAACCGTACTCGGCTTTCAGAATGGTTCCCAGCGTCTGCCCGCGTGAAAATTTTCCGTTTTCGTCTCTTTCAAAATCGGGCAAAGCCATATCGGCTTTATATCTCGAACCCGATATAACCGACTTATAGTTAAGGTTACGCATATTATCTCCTCCCGAAATAAATTTTAACGCCGCTCTCTTTTCTGCAAAGCGAAACGTCGTCGAGATGTTCCACTCCGTTATCGTAGCCGTACTCGCAATACGTCACGTCGGGCGTAAGCAAAGCATTTTCGTTCACGACTTTTCCGCCGAGTTTTTCGACTTTTATCACGCCGAGTTTTTCGCCTTCGGTAAGGAGTCTTAAAGACGACGTTTTAAGCGACCCTTCGCCGCAGGCGGAAATCGTAACGTAATCGACCGGGCGGTTTTCTATCGCCAGTCTGTAAGTATGACAACCGCCGAGGTCGAACGTAACCGCGCCGGGTTTAATCGCGCCTTCATACGCGAGCGTTTCTTCCGCGTCGCCTTCGTATCCGACCCTTATACGGATTTTGGGCGACGAGAACGCGTCGGGCGTAACCATATCGATAAACAATACTCCGCAACCGATATTCTCTTCAATCTGTTTTTTTACGTTGCGCGCCGCGGTTGCGCGGGCGGTTACGGTGCTTTGAAGTTTTCCTTTGACGCTCTTTATTCCGTCGCGATAAACGCCCCACAGTTTCTCTGCGTTCGCGTTGATCTCTTCGTTTGCATTTGTTATTTCGTCAAGTTGTTTATATACAGAGGAAAAATCCGTTCTGCCGACCTCGTAGCCGTCGAAAATTTCGTCGCCGAGCGCGTGAAGTTTCATCACCTGCAACCGGGCATACGCATTGTCGTAAATATCCAGAAGAACGTTTTTCGCCTCGCCTTTCGCCGCAGCGACGAATCCGCGCAGTTTGTCGGCGTATTCCTCCGTGTAACGGCGGGTTATGAGTTTTGCAAGATTGTCGTCTTCGGCGATTTTGCCTGCCGCCGTATTGTACAGACAATCGTTCACTACCGGCGTGCGGTATATAAGCCGCGCCGCGTCTTTATCGCCGACGACTTTCGCATATGCCTCGACCGCGTCGTCTTCGTTACGGATTTCGCCGCGCCAGAGTTTCGCCGCATAGGATATAATCGGATACGCCCCGGCGTAAAACCCGTCGGAAAGTTCCCATTCGGTCATCAGCGCGCCCATCGGCTTATGCTTTAACGCATACGCGGTCAGCGTCTCCGTGTTGTATGCCGAGGAAGTCTCTCTTCCCCAGGCGCAGAAGAAATATTCAAAACCGAGTTCGTCATACACCGAAAGCCAGTCTTTACGGACTCTGCCCGTCCAATGCCCCTTGGTCTCGCTGCCGATGAAACCGTAAGTCCAGTGTCCGAGAATTATATCACGCGGTATGTCTTTCGTAATATCGTAATATTCAAAGAAGTCGTCCCACATCATCATCTTCTTGCCGAGTTTTTTCGCAAGTTCGTAGTTGTGCAGAACCTGTTTCAGAAACATTTCTTTTTTCGTTTCGCCGTTTTTCAGCCTTTCGCGGCAACGCGGGCATTCGCCGAACTCGAAAATTTCGTCCAGCCCCATGTGGACGTATTCCCCGTGAAACAGCGAGCATACGTCGGATATGTACTTATCGAAAAATGCGTTGAACGCCGGATTTGAAACGCACCCGACCGCGCCCCTTTTATACGCGGGCGACGTCCAGCCTCTGCCCTGAGTTTTTTCGTCGGGGAATTCCGCGAACTCCGCAACTTCGTCATAGCAGAGCAGTTTTTCTACATGGTAAAAATTCTCGAACGCCGGCACGGCTGTAAGCCCCTGTCCTTCGATATAGCCGACGATTTCTTTCATCTCGTCGAAAGAATACGTTTCGTCGGGGTCGAAAAACGGAGTGTCGGCTGTTCTCACGCACGTTTCGAGATATAAGAAAATCGTATTATACCCCGACTTTTTCGCAAAATCGACGTATGATTTCACAAAGTTTACGCTCTCTTTTTGTCTTGCAAGATCGAGTTGCAACGCGATCATTTTCATAATATATCGTTTTCCTCCGCAAGGCTCTTTTTCTCTTTTAAGCCCGCACGGTATATTATATCATATAACGCCTTTCCCGTCAAGAATTATTACCGGAATTATCCCGCTCCGGCGGCGGATATGTCGTCGAAATATTTTTTTATGCCGTCGGCGATGACCGACGCGGCTTTCCACACCCTCGACAGTCTGACCGTACCTAGAGACCCGGC
>USHO01000121.1 GCA_900554485.1 uncultured Eubacteriales bacterium | reverse complement strand
AAAAGCGCGAAAATAGCGGCGTTTTGGCAAGGTTCGTTTTATTCTTGGCTGGCATCGTAAATCGCGGGGCGGTTTTTCATTCTCGGTCGCTCCTTAAAATCTTCTCGAATTCCTTAGCCGCCACCGAAAGCGAAAAATCGGTACGCTTTATAAGGCAGATTTCGCGTTGAGGTATTTCCTCTTCGGTCTCGAGTTTATACACCGTACCGTCTCTGATCTCTTTTGCGGCGAAAGATTCGGGCATCATGCCTATGCCTAAGTTGCTCTTTACGATCGGCAGTATCTGATTTGACGTGGACACCTCTATATCCGGCGAAAAATTAAGTCCGCGCCGACGGAACAATCCGTCGTAATACTCGTACGTTCTCGTATTCTTGCTGAGACTTATTATACAATGTTTCGTAAGTTCTTCAAAACTCACCTTTTCGCCGGCAAGGTATTTGTACCTGTCTCCGCAAACCACTATATCCTGAAATTTCTTTACGGTAAACGATTTAAGCGGCTTGTCTATATCGAACGGCGTGGCGATCAGCGCGAAGTCGACGGCTTGATTTCTGACCGCCCCGACTGCCTGCGCGTTGGTTAAATTTATAAGGCTGAATTTAATTTTCGGGTACAGCGCGTGATATTTTATCAGCGCTGAAAGCAACACTTCGTGCAACGCCGTTTCGGAAACGCCTATGCGGACTATCCCCTCGTTCAACCCGTTGTACAGGGAAAGTTCTTCTTCCGCCGCCGTTATTTGTTCGTACGCTATCGACACTCTGCGATAGAGTTTTTCACCCTCGGGAGTAAGCATGACGCCTTTGTTCGACCGCGTGAACAACACGCAACCCAAGTCTCTTTCGAGGTTCTTTATTATCCTCGTAACGTTCGGCTGTTCGGAATACAAAGCCTCTGCGGCGGCGGTAATGTTGCCGCACTTCGCCACGAAATAAAACGTCTTGTAATTGTTGAAATCAGAGTTCATAACCCTCCCGCAGGCGGTATCAAACCGCAATCGACATATAATTCCGATATGACCGCTATCGCAAATATATATTTTACAAATGTTTGCAAAGGTATTATAATGCCTTACGGTAATTATGTCAAGGAAGTTCTTATGAAAAAGTCCAAAAATGAAATTTCGCAGTCGTTACCAATGCTCGTATTTATAATATTGTCGGGCGGACTGCAGGACGCTTACTCGTATTTCTGCCGCGACGGCGTGTTTGCCAACGCTCAGACGGGTAACGTCGTGTTTTTAAGCGTCAACATCGTAAACGGCGACGGCGGCGGAGTCGTAAAGTACCTCGTTCCGATAGCGTTCTTCGCCCTCGGCGCGATACTGGCAAAAACGCTCTTCTTCGTCTTCGACAAAAAGAGAGTCTCGTTCTGGAAACAAATCGTATTGCTGATCGAAACGGCGGTGCTGTTTGCCGTCGGCTTTATGCCCGAAAGTCTCAATCTGTACGCCAACGCGGCAGTGTCGTTCGCCTGTGCGATGCAGGTTTTGTCGTTCGACCGCGTATACGGCAACGACTTCGCCAGCACGATGTGCATAGGCAACATAGTAAGGATGTCCGGGGCGCTGGTAACGGCGGTAGCGGAAAAAGACAAAGCCGCGCTTAAAAGATTTTTACTTTATCTTATCGTAGTAATAATATTCGCGATCGGCGCGGGCGCGGGTTATCTGTTGCAGAAAGTGTTCGGTACTTACGCGATAATGTTTTCCGCTCTGCTGACGTTTATCGCGTCGTTTGCGTTCGTCGGCAAAGAAAAAGCCGAAGCTGAGGCAGAACAATGAAAAAGAAAAAAATCATAGTATTATCGGTGTGTCTGGTTATCATAGCGCTGTTGCTGGCGGGAATATTTCTTATACCGGCGGCTGAAACCGGTGAGAGTATAAACGACGCCATGCGCGATGAGGTTCTGCACGAAACGAACAAAATAAGCCTGTTCGGACTCAAAGTCAACCCCGGACTTATATCGGCGTTCACCGTCACGGGCGTCCTCTTCGTATTTTCGCTGATCGTCAGAATATTCGTCATTCCGAAATTTACGATAGTGCCGAAGAAATTCCAACTCGTTCTCGAAACCGCGGTCGGTACGTTCGACGATATGGCAAAAAGCAGCAGTCCGTCGCGCAACAAATTTCTCGGCGCGTATATCTTTACCGCCGCGGCTTATATATTTATCGGAACGTTGTTTGAACTTCTCGGATTGCAGGCGGTAACCACGCTCGGTCGCTCGGTCGCCCTGCCCGCTCCGCTTTCTGACATAAACGGAGCGATAACGCTCGGCTGTCTGTCGTATCTGATAATTCTCGGCGGAGGCATCGTCTCCAACGGAATAAAAGGCGCGGGAAAAACCCTTAAAGATTTCTCGTTGCCCATATCGATGAGTTTCCGTCTGTTCGGCGCGCTTTTGTCGGGTGCGCTGGTAACCGAACTCGTATATTATTACACCGCTCTGTCGTTCGTACTGCCGGTCGTCGTAGGCGTGATGTTCACGCTGTTGCATGCGCTGATACAGGCTTACGTTCTGACAATGCTCACATCGCTGTTCTACGGCGAAGTGTCCGAAAAACCGAAAACCGTAAAAATCAAAAAAACAAAAGAGGTAACGAAAAATGCTTAAGATCCTGAAACGTATTTCAATCGCTTTATGCGCGATAACCCTTATCGCACTCGTGGCTGCGCCTGCGATAAAAACCGTATACGCCGCAGACGCAAACGAAACCGAAGTCGTTCTCGCCGCCGACGAGAATGCGGACACGACCGCCG
>USHO01000120.1 GCA_900554485.1 uncultured Eubacteriales bacterium | reverse complement strand
GCTCTGGGCGGCGACCCGCCTTGCGGAAAGAGAAGAGAACGCCGGCAAGACCATAGCGGTTGTTCTTCCGGACGGAGGAGACAGATATTTCTCGACGCCGTTGTTTCAGGAACAATAATCATGTATAAACTCGAAACTCATTTACACGTCGCCGGGACTTCGCCGTGCGCGATGACCGACGAAAAGACCATAGCGCGGATATATAAGGATAAAGGCTATAACGGTATAGTCTATACTTCGCATTTCAATTCTTATATGCCCGTATATTTCGGATTTACCGAAAAAGAGTATAACGGGAATTTCGTCGCTCATTATCTTAACCTTAAAGAGGAGTGCGCGAAGTTCGGCATAGACGTATTTTTCGGCATGGAATATATGCCGGACTGCGTATCGTACTTTAACGATAAGTCGCCCGATAAGGCGGAATTTCTTATATACGGTGCGTCGACGGATTTCGTTGAAAGCGGAGAGGCTTTTTCGGCGTTGACGCTTTCCGTGAAAGACGTAAGCGAACTGTGCAAAAGAAACGGGTGGATATTTTCTCAGGCTCATCCGTTCCGCACGATGATAAATTATCGTCATCCCGAACTTATAGAGGCCGCCGAGGCGTATAACGGTTGCCCGCGTTGCGACAGCCGTAATGCCGACGCCGAAAAATACGTCGCCGACAACGGGCTTATACCTATGGCGGGCAGCGATTTTCACGAACCGCAGGACGGCGGAGCGGGCGTAATGCTCGAAAACGCAGTCGGAAACGAAACGGAACTCGTGCGCGAATTACGTCGCCGCAGACATACTCTTATAAAAAATTGATTTTTACCGCCTGCGGCGTCGATCGCAAGCGGTATTTTTTTTGTGAAAACGTATGAATCGCTTGACGGGATTTTGCATAAGGTATAAAATAACAGTAGTTATTTTATTGTGGAGGTGTATTGCGATGCCAGCGAAAACGGTTTTCGATAAAGATACGGTCGCGCAAGCGGCTTTCCGCATAGTCGAACGCGACGGACAATCCGCTCTGAACGCGCGCAGTCTGGCAAAAGAGGCGGGGTGTTCGACGCAACCCATATATCTGCGTTACCCGGATATGTCGGCGGTAAGAAAAGAGGTGATCAAACTCGCGAGGGAAGTTTACGGCGGATATATCTCCGACGGACTTCGATTGAAAGACAGCCTCTTCGAGGGATATTTGTCGGCGTATATACGCTTTGCTCGTGAAAAACCGAAACTCTTCGGTTTGTTGTTTATGAGCGATCTCGGCGAAGACGCGGACGACGGGCTGAAAGACGCGATCGTCGGCAAAATAAGCGAAGTCGCCGGGTACGATAAGGATACTAGCGAAAAATTCTTTTTCGCGGGGTGGTTTTTTGCCCACGGCATAGCGACCCAACTCGCATGCGGGTATATAAAGTGGAGCGAAGAGGAATCCGACGCATTTCTGGAAGAGGAGTTCGGTGCGTTGAAAAAATACTACGGAGACAAGAAAAAATGACGCTTGTAAAAATAGAAGACGTTGTTAAATTTTACGGAAAAACCAAGGCTCTGAAAGGCGTAAGCGCAGAGATTAAAGAGGGCGAGACGTACGGGCTTTTAGGTCTTAACGGCGCAGGCAAAACCACTTTGATTTCTATTATATCCGGGCTGCTCAAAGCCGACGGCGGCGACGTGTACGTCGACGGTTTAAGCGTGACGAGTCGTGCGGACGACGTGAAAAAACTGATCGCCGTATCCCCGCAGGAAACCGCCGTCGCGCCGAATCTCACGGTAAAAGAAAATCTCGAATTCTTCGCCGAGTTATACGGTAAACCAAAGGATAGGGCGATTATCGCTATTGACGAATTCCGTCTTACGGAAGTTGCGGATAAAAGGGCGAAGGCGTTGTCGGGCGGGTATGCAAGGCGGTTGTCGGTTGCCGCCGCGCTTATAACCGAACCGAAAGTTCTTATTCTCGACGAACCTACCTTAGGGCTGGACGTCGTGGCAAGGCGGGAATTATGGAAGATACTCGGCGAGCGCGCCGGCAGCGTAACGACGGTGCTTACCACGCATTATCTCGAAGAAGCCGAGGCTTTGTGCGACCGCGTCGGCATACTTAAAGAGGGCGTGAAAATATTCGACGGAACGGTTGAAAGCCTGAAAGCGCAGACCGGCGAAAATTCGTTTGAAGACGCCTTTGTAAAAATATCCGCCGAAACGATAGAAGGTTGAAAATGAAAACGTTTGTATTTGTTAAAAGAAATCTGAAAGAGTGCGGGCGAGATCCCGTGACTTATATTTTTTGTCTGGCGTTTCCGATCGTGATGCTGGCGTTGTTCGCGGCGATAAACGCGAGTATACCCGTTAAACAAACTACTTTTGAATATACTTCGCTGATTCCGGGCGTAATCGTGTTCGGGTTTTCGTTTGTGTCGCTTAATTTAAGCCTGCTCGTCTCTAAAGACCGTAAGTCGGCTTTTCTCAGACGTCTTTACGTATCGCCGTTAATACCTGCCGATTTTGTTTTCGGTTATGCCGCGATAGGTGTGATCGTCGGAATTCTGCAATCGGCGACGTGCGTCTTTTCGGGCTACATATTGTCGCTTATAACCGGCGACGGTTACTTCACGTTCGGCGCGGCGTGTCTGCTTATATTGTCTCAACTGCCGGAGCTTTTCGTGTGCGTCTTCGTCGGTATTTTTGCCGGGGCCGTACTGTCCGAAAAATCCGCGCCGGCGATTACGTCGGCATTCGTATGCCAGCCAAGAATAAAACGAACCTTGCCAAAACGCCGCCATTTTCGCGCTTT
>USHO01000119.1 GCA_900554485.1 uncultured Eubacteriales bacterium | reverse complement strand
GTACTTCAAACGAGAATTTGACAAAAAGCACGAAAATAGCGGCGTTTTGGCAAGGTTCGTTTTATTCTTGTCTGGCATGCCAGACAAGAGTAAAACTCTGAGATTTCACGACCGGTTACGAAAACGCCGGAATAAGACTTATAACCGACTATTGCGATTACGTCATACCGTCGTACGCAATGCGTTCGGGAAATTTTGCGAAATTCGTCGAATATCACACCTTCGACAACAATACGACGGAATCCGACGAATTTTCGGATATCGGCATAGTGGGGCTACATACCCGTAAGTACTCTGACATACGAAGGTAACAACTTTCTCGTCGTGGGCGCAGTCAGCTGCGCGCCGTTATCCCTGCTGCGGCTGAAAATTCTTCAGACTACAGATATTCGGATCCCGGTAAGAGCAAAATCGGACCGTCTGACATAAAGACAACCTCCTTGCCCTACTACGTCGACAACAACATGAGCATAGTTTCACGCAAATTATCAGGCGGAACGTTACAGACCGCATCCGACGCTTTACAGGCGTTTCTTGCTAAATGCGCCGAATCCGCAAAGCAGGGGCAAAGATAAAACATTCTTGTCTTCGGGCTGTCCCCGAGGCTTTTAATTGTCGAAAAATCAAAAAACGATCAGGAGGAATCCGTTTTGCGGAACAATCGCTCTTTGACCGCCGCTCAGGCGGAAGAAGAAATGAAATATTACAGAAAGGTATTCGACGTCGTACGCATTCTGCGCAGAAACGAAATCGCGGGAATCTGCGCGAAAGAGAACACCCCGATACTTAACTGCCCCTGCTATTCGTTCTGGGGCAAGCCCGACCCATGCGAAAACTGCACGTCGGCTAAAGCCATAGAAACGAAACGGGATCAGGTTAAACTCGAATTCAGACAAGACGGGATTTTTAACGTTATCTCGCATTATATCGAAGTCGACGGCGAACCGTGCGTAATGGAATTGCTGCACGAGGTCGAACCCGAAAACATAATCGATATGTCGGGCGAAGAAAAACTCCTGTCGCGTATAAACGAATATTACGAAAAAACATACACCGACGTTTTAACGGGCATTTACAATCGCCGGTTTTACGAGGAAAAATTAAAAAAATCGGTAATATCCGCCGGCATTGCGATGATCGACCTTGACGACTTCAAGATTTACAACGACGTATACGGGCACATCGCGGGCGACGCCGTGCTTAACGCATTCGCCACCGAACTGAAAAACAATATCCGCACGTCGGATCACCTGATACGTTACGGCGGAGACGAATTCCTGTTGGTTATGCCCGGCATACACAATACGAATTTCGAGTCGGAATTGAAACATATACTCCAACGCGTCGGCGACATCGTTCTGCCGGGATATTCAGAAATCAACCTTACCTCGAGTATCGGCGCAACGGTATGCATGAACGAACCCGTAGAAGTCGCCGTAAACAGAGCGGATAAACTGTTATACAGAGCGAAAAACAAGAAAAACGCGATAGTAACCGACGCCGACGGTGAAATCGTCGAAGAAAAAAACAGCGTAGACATTCTCATCGTCGACGACTCGCCGATTAACCGAAACACACTTACGGGTATTTTAAGCAATGAATTCAACGTTATAGAAGCAAGCGACGGACAGGAATGCATAGACATACTCGAAAAACACGGCTCGCAGATTTCGCTCGTTCTGCTGGATATAACGATGCCGGGGATAAACGGGTTCGACGTACTTAAATTTATGTCCGACAGACACCTTATAGACGATATACCCGTCATAACCATAACCGGCGACGAATCGGAACAGACTATCCGCAAGGCATATGAAATGGGCGTTTCCGACTTCATAAACCGCCCGTTCGATGCAAAAGTCGTTTACAGACGCGTGCTTAACAACATAAACCTGTATGAAAAACAGCGAAGACTGGTTTCTACGGTTTCGGATGAAATTCTCGAAAAAGAAAAAAGCAGTCACATACTGGTCGACATACTCAGCCAGATAACCGAATTCCGTTCGGGTATGGGACGCGAGCATATAACCAACATAAACAAAATCACCGAACTTCTGCTGATTAAACTGCTTGAAAAAACGCCTAAATACGGCTTGACCCCAAAAGACGTGTATCTTATTGCAACGGCGTCCGCCCTGCACGATATAGGCAAAGTCGAAATAAACGGCGCGATTCTGAACAAAACCGGCAAACTCACCGCGGAAGAATTCGATGAAGTGAAAAAACACACCGTTCTCGGTGCGCAGATGATTTCAAACGTACATGAATACCGCGACGAACCGCTGGTAAAATACGCGTATCAGATATGTCTTTATCACCACGAAAAATACGACGGAAAGGGCTACCCGAAAGGACTTAAAGGCGACGAAATACCGATCGCCGCGCAGGTCGTATCGCTGGCAGACGTTTACGACGCTCTTACCGCAAAACGCGTATACAAAGAGCCGTATTCTTCAGTCGAGGCGATAAACATGATTCTGAACGGCGAATGCGGACAATTTAACCCCGTTTTACTCGAATGTCTGCTGGATATAAAAGATTTTCTGACAAAAAACGCAAACGGCGAAATCAAATAACAAAAACTAACGGGGCAAAATTATGACACTTACGCAATTTTACGAAACAGTCGGCGGAGATTACTCCGCAGTTCTCGCGCGTCCGGCACCGAAGACCTCTTTTTGTCGGTGAAAGAAAATTATCCGATCGTTACGGATGCGCCGAAACAAACGGACTGAAATACATTTACGGAATGCCAGCCAAGAATAAAACGAACCTTGCCAAAACGCCGCCATTTTCGCACTTT
>USHO01000118.1 GCA_900554485.1 uncultured Eubacteriales bacterium | reverse complement strand
TATTAGTCAAAAATACGTCGTCAGACCACGGTTCGTTTTATTCTTGGCTGGCATAGAAAGCGAGAATCGACCGCTTTCGATAAAATCTGCGTGAAAAAGCCGACGGATAAAAGCGGCAAACATAAGCCCGGACATAAAAAACCGCCCGTAAACGGGCGGTAGAGTTTCAAAATTTCAGTATTTATCGAAGATTTCGCGTAATTTACACGCTTTTGAAAAAGCCGTGCGATAGAATTCGTCAAGCGATTCTACGGTGTATTTTCCGTAATATCTGCTTTCCAGCGTAATATCGCCGCCATACCCGCACGCCGAAATGTTTTCGGCATAGAACTCCCACGGGACGTTTCCGTCAAAAGGCAACAGATGTTCGTCATCTTCGCCGAAATTATCGTGAAGATGGACCGCGACGATCCTGCCGTCGAGCAGTTTGCGGTCGAAACGATCCTTAAAATGCGCATGCCAATGCCCGACGTCAAGGCAAACCTTTGCGCTATCCCCCGTCATCCGAAATACATACTCGAAATACCCCGGCACTTTGTTGTTTTCGAGCGCGACTGAAATACCGCGTTCTTCTGCCGCCAAAAACAGGCGCATAAGGCGGTTTACGCCGAGTTCGTTCGGCGCAGGCGGATTCTGTTTGCTGGTGAGATGAAGTATGACCGTATCGACGCCGACCTTTTCGACTTCGTCGAGATCTGCGATATAGTCGTCGATCATATCGTCGCCGGGTTTTCCGTCAAGCCACAGGTCGTTTATGTGATCGTACCCGAGATGAACGAACGGCACGAAAAGCCCTTCGTCGCGGATCAGCCCGACCTGCTCTCTGCCGCCTACGGTCACACCGCCCGCGCCGCGTTTATACCACTGAGCGAACGCCCCGTCAAAACCCGCCTTTTTAATCGCCTTTACGGTGTCGTATACGGTGACGTTTACGTTGCTGCTTTGAAGACACTGTACAATCTTTCTCATGATTATAAAAGCGGGGACGATAACCTCGCCCCCGCAAAGCCGCCCGAGGCGACCGTAAATTACTCTCCTAAAATTTTCCTTGCCACATAAACGCCGCTTGCCGACGCGTGCGAAAGCGAATGCGTTACGCCGCTGCCGTCTCCGATTATGTACAAGCCCTTATGTTTACTTTCGAGATTTTCGTCGATTTCGACTTCCATATTGTAGAACTTGACTTCGACGCCGTACAAAAGCGTGTCGTCGTTGGCGGTACCGGGCGCGACTTTATCGAGCGCGTAAATCATTTCGATAATACCGTCGAGAATACGCTTGGGCAATACAAGGCTAAGATCTCCGGGCGTCGCCGACAACGTGGGAACAACAAGCCCTTCTTCTATACGCTTTTCGGTACTTCTTCTGCCCCTTACGAGGTCGCCGAAACGCTGAACGATAACTCCGCCGCCGAGCATATTGGAAAGTCTTGCGATACTCTCGCCGTAGCCGTTACTGTCTTTGAAAGGTTCGGAAAAATGCTTTGAAACGAGCAACGCGAAGTTCGTATTGCCGGTCTTCTTGTCATCGCCCTCGAAACTGTGTCCGTTCACGGTGACAATGCCGTTGGTATTCTCGTTTACGACTATACCGTGCGGGTTCATACAGAATGTTCTTACCTTGTCTTCAAACTTTTCGGTACGATATACGATTTTACTTTCGTACAGTTCGTCGGTAAGATGCTCGAAAATTTCGGCGTCGAGTTCAACCCTTACGCCTATATCCACACGATTGGACATGGTAGGTATGTCAAGGCTCTTGCAGACGCTTTCCATCCACTTGCTGCCGCTCCTCCCGACCGAAACTATGCACTTCTCGCAGAAATATTCTTCGCCTTTGGCGGCGATTCTGAAACCGCCGTCGACTTTTTCTATGCCCGAAACAGGCGTATCGAAATAGAAATCGACTTTATCTTTGAGTTCGTCGTACAGATTCTCCAGAACGACATAGTTTTTATCCGTACCGAGATGACGCACCTGCGCGTTGAGAAGATTGAGCTTGTTCTGCAGACATATCTTGCTGAATTTGGTTCCCGCGGTGGAATACATTTTCGTACCCTGACCGCCGTAACGCATATTTATATCGTCGACGTATTTCATGAGTTCGATTGCCGCCTGCTTACCGATATGTTCGTGCAGACTGCCGCCGAAGTCGTTCGTGATGTTATACTTACCGTCGGAAAACGCGCCCGCCCCGCCGAAACCCGACATTATCGAACAGGTCTTGCAGTTTATGCAGGATTTAACCTTTTTGCCGTCGATGGGGCATTTCCTCTTGCTGAGCGGATGCCCTGCCTCGAACACGGCGATTTTAAGGTTTTTCCCGCTGAGTTCGTAAGCGGCGTATATTCCGCCGGGTCCCGCCCCGACTATCACAACGTCGTATTTAACAGTATTCGTCATACAGATACCTCCTTGGCACGCCACTGTAAAAAGCGGCTTTCCCGAAGAATGAATTATACCCTTTTTCTTCGTTTTAGTCAAGCGTATTATTTGCGTTTGGAGAAAGAAAAGAATGAAAACGCCGCGAAAACGACGGCATAAAGAAAAACGGTTAAAAATCCGAGACACGTCGTCGTGTCGAACGCATACGCCTCGCGATAATTCGTCGCATAATCGGAAACCGAATGTAACGCGCCCGTTATCGCCCTTCCGATTTTTACCGACGGATAAAACGGCAAAAATTCGCAGAATTTTTCAAACCCTCCCATAATATCCAGCGGCATCCATGCTCCGCCGAGTATTCCGCTTGCCGATGCCAGCCAAGAATAAAACGAACCGTGGTCTGGCGACGTATTTTTGACTAATACGT
>USHO01000117.1 GCA_900554485.1 uncultured Eubacteriales bacterium | reverse complement strand
CGTGTCTTACGACGATGCGCGCGGCGCGCTCGAATCCGCCCGTAAAAAATACAAGGCGGCAAGGGGCGATCAGGGTATAATCAAAGACCTGAAAGCCGTAAAACGCAACGCCGAAGAGAGGATAGAAAACTACGCGAAAATAGAAAGAGATCTTGCGGATAAATACGACGAAAAAGCGGTTGCCGAAAAGTCGGCGGCGGAAATCAAAGCCCGTTACGCAAAGGCGATGTCCGCGAAAGAGGTCAAGGCGAAACGCGCGACTTACGACGGAAAGAAAAAAGAACTTACCGCTGCGGAAGACGCCCTTAACATGTATAAACAAGAATACCCGCGAGGCATTCCGCAAAAAACAGAGACCGACGAATTTGCGGCGGCGATTGCCGACAGAGCGGTAAAAGCGGCGTCGCTTTCGGCATCCGCTTTTTCTCCCGAAAACGCTTACAGGCTGAGCACTCTCGAAAGAGATTTTTCCGTTAATCCGTTGGACGACGAAAAGTTACTGCGCCTCGGCGAAAAAGTCGAAAGTCTTGCCGCGGAGAGGGCGGAAGTTCTGCAACTTAACGAAAGCGCGAAACGCGCAGGCGAAGAACCGCTCGTCAGGAAGTTCGATACGCTGTCCGTCGATACCGACGAATACGACGCGATAAAAGCGAAGATGAACGATTTCCGCGACGCGGAAGAAAAACGCAGGCTCGTAAACGAATCGTCTGCCGTCGCGCCACCGAAAAAACGTAGCATGAGCCGCGTTGTCGTGTCGATCTTCGGGCTTGTCGCTCTGGCTGTCGGCATAGGGTTGGCTTTCGTCAATACATACGTCGGCGTCGGAATCGCGGTCGCGGGACTGACGATTGCCGTGCTGCCGCTTATATTGCCGAAACACGGCGCGCAGACCGCAGATAATACCGCGATAGAACTTGCCGCCGAATGCAGACGACTGGAAGACGAAATCAAGTCGTTTACGGTCAGATACGGGTATTACTCCGTCGACGGGGTGCGGGTCGATTTTTCCAATTTCGATAACGACTATAATCGGTATCTCGGGTTGAAAAACGCCGAGGGCGAGAAGATTGCCGCGGCGAAGAGAGCGGCAAAGGATTTCGAGGCGAAAGAAAACGCACTTGCCGCCGAATTTACCCGTTACGGCGCGCATGACGGCGACATGCGGGCAAGGTTGAAATCGCTCGAAAGGAAATACGACGAATATCTGTCGCTGACGCGTGAGAGAAACGCGTGCGAAAAGCGCGTTGCCGCATTGAAAAAAGAAATATCCGAAGACGATAAATTCATTGCCGACTTTTTATCGGCGTATAAACTCGTCGGCGATAACTCTGCGGTACTGGAAAAGTTGCGCGTCGACAGAATAAAATCGGAAGAATTAAAGGCGAGGGTGTCCGTGTTGAAAGGCGAACTTGCGGGTATGGGCGATTTTGCCGCGGAAGAGATAACCGAAGACTCGATTTCCGCCGAAGAATTGTCGCGTATGGTCGACGACGCGAACGCGAAAATCGCGAAAATCAACGCCGATATTGCCGCTTACGAAACCACGCTCGAAGACTATCCCGACGCGAAGAGCGCGGCGGAGGCTGCCGAGGAAGATATAGCGGCGGCGATCGACAAATACGAATTGCTCGGCGAGGTCGTCGGGTATCTGGACAAAGCCGAGAAAAAACTTAAAGACGAATACGTTGCGCCGACGCTTAAATCGTTTGAGACGTATGTGCGGGCGATTTCCGCCGAATTCGGCGAGAACGCCGAAATGGATAAGAATTTCAGAGTAAAATTCGAGCGCGGCGGAGAACTTCGCGACGAAAAGTATTTCAGCGCGGGGCAACGGGCGGTTATATCGCTTTGTCTGCGCCTTGCGCTGATAGACAGAACTTTCAAGGGCGAAAAGCCTTTCGTCGTCCTCGACGATCCGTTTACCGCCGTCGACGGAGAGCGGTTCGGCAAGGTTAAAGAAACGGTTAAAAAACTGGCGCAAAAAATTCAGATTATATATTTCACCTGTCACGATAGCCGTAACATATAAAATTACGGGTCGGCAGGTATTTGCGACGGCGGACGAGCGTAATATGAATTATGACGTTGTCCGCTTTGAAACCGCAGACGACCGCGGTTATAAAATCGGTCGATCTTAAAAGCGAAGACAAAGCCGTTCTGTGGGAACTCGGCTTGATTGTCGGCGCGAAAATAACTCTTATAAGATTTTTTATCGGTAAAACCGCCCTTGTCGTCGTTGACGGGGCGGTCGTTGCCGTCGGCAGAGAATACGCCGACAAAATAACGGTGGAAATATGCGGAGAATAGTCCTTGCAGGAAATCCGAACGCGGGTAAGTCCACGTTGTTCAACTCCCTTACGGGCGGAGACAGGCGCGTCGGAAACTGGCACGGCGTTACCGTGGACGAGGGCGACGGGGTATTTTATATCGGAGACGAAAAGGTCGCGTTGACAGACTTGCCGGGGCTGTACACCGTCAAGGGCAGCGACAACGAAAAATCCGTAGCCGAAAAATTTCTGACAGCGGGCGATTACGATGCGATCGCGGTCGTTACCGAGGCTAAGACGGTAAAGCGCGCGGCAAGGCTTGTCGGCGAACTGAAAATTTTCGGCAAACCGATCGTTATATTCGTCAACCTTGTCGCAGAATTTGAAAAACGCGGGGGATTTGTCGACGTCGGAAAACTTGCATTGTCGGCGGGAGTGCCCGTATTTGCGGGCGAGGCGATAAATCGCGCGGACGCCGACAGGTTCAAAACAGGATTTCTCTCCGATCCGCCTTTGCCGAAGGCGGGCGACGGCAACGACGATTTCGTCGTCTACCCCGACAAGCAACGCCGATCGCCTAAGTTGAACCCCGTCTTCGCGTCGATTGCGTTCGTCGCCGCGGTGTTTTTTACTTTTTATTTCGCGTT
>USHO01000116.1 GCA_900554485.1 uncultured Eubacteriales bacterium | reverse complement strand
TCCGCCGCCGTAATTTTGCAAGACAAGTATATCATTAAAGTTTGATTTTGTCAATACTTATCGTTAAATTTTCACTTTGTGAAAAAACGGAAAAGGGTATTGACTTTTCGTGGTCGGCATGTTACAATACAGGTGAAAAAAGGAAAAGGAGCAAGCCGATGAATATTTAATCAATTTATCGAAATTCTCAAAAAGGAGGTATTTGTACAGATGAAAATACTTTTGACTTTGAGGTCGCTTAAATCGAATTAAAAAAGGAGAACTCCGATGCAGCAGTTATTTCTTACGAAAAAGCGGATTAAAACTTTAACGTAATACAGATTTCCGCGTCGCGCGGCGACGACGGGCAAGCCGGAACGGCAAATAAAGATATAAAAATCCGTACTACAACTTAATATTTCTTGAAGATACCCGTCGGGCAAAACGCCCGACGGTTTGTTTTTGTCCGACGTTTGTCGATTTTCGCAAAAAAACGACGGCGTTTTGATTTATTCCTTTACAAAATTCGTTTTTTGGTTTATAATCGTTACAGAGTAATTATATACAGAGGGCGAATTAAAGTCTGACTTATGCGAAAACTTATTCTGGCGAGCGGATCGCCAAGGAGAAAAGAAATACTCGAGCGCGAAGGCTATGTTTTCGATATTATCCCGAGCGACAAAGAAAGCGTGAACAAGGCGAACGTTTCTCCCGAAAAATTCGCGATGCGGTGCGCGCTTGATAAGACCGAAGACGTTTACGCTACGCATGCGAAAGGCAACGGAGCCGTTGTGCTCGGCGCGGATACGGTCGTGGCGTTCGACGGTAAAATTTACGGTAAACCCAAAGACGAAACCGAGGCAAGAGAAATGCTGAATACGTTTTCGGGCAAAACGCATACCGTCATAACGGCATATGCGCTTATACGCGACGGAATGAGACTCAGCGGGCTTGTAAAAACCGACGTGACGTTTAACGATTTAAGTCGGGATACGACAGACGGTTATATAAAAAGCGGACTTTACAAAGGCAAGGCAGGCGCATACGGTATTCAGGACGGTTATCCGCTTGTCGCCGCTTACGACGGCGATTACGACAACGTGATGGGGCTGCCGATCAAAGAAATAGAAGAAAACTTAAAGGAGTTTTTGAAATGAGAAACAATGCGATAGCGATAGACCTCGGGTCGGTCAATACCGTAATATATCAACTCGGTTCGGGCGTGGTGTTATCCGAGCCGAGCGTCGTGGCGTTATCCGGCGGAGAAAAACCCTCGATCAGGGCTGTCGGTGCGGAGGCAAAAAAACTTATCGGCAAGACCGCCGAGACCACGCGCATAGTTTTCCCCGTCGTCGAAGGGCAGATCGCCGACGCAAAAAACGCCGCCGCCATGTGCGAAAACTTCCTTAACAAAATCACTTTGCGTAAGTTGAGTTTAAGACCGCGCGCTCTCGTATCGGTTCCGTGCGGGCTTGAAAATTCCGAAATAAGGAAATACGAAAAGACCCTTTCGGGCGCGGGCGTTTTCAACGCAGACTTCGTCGAATCTCCCATACTTACCGCGTTGGGGTTGGGGATACCCGTATCGGAAAGCAACCCCTGCTTTATAATCGACGTCGGCGGCGGAACGACGAACATTGCCGCCGTGTCTCTGGACGGCGTTATCGCCGGCGTGAACGTAAATATGGGCGGACGCAACGTCGACGCCATGATAATAAACAGTATAGCCGAAACATTCGGGCTGAGGATAGGTATGCTTACCGCCGAAAGGATAAAGACGCAGATCGCCAGTCTCATAGAGGGCGACGCTACGCGTACGGTCGTGAACGGCAGAGACGCCGAAACGGGGAAACCGCGTTCGGTGTCGGTTTCCGCGGCTGACGTGTTGTTGCCGGTGCAGGCGTTTTTCGATAAGATTTTTGAAATTGCAGGTATGGTAATGGCTAAACTGCCTGCCGAAGTGTCTGCCGAGATAAGGCGGTCGGGTGTGTATTTTTCCGGCGGGACGAGCAGAATGCCGGGTCTCGACGGGTATTTCCGCGACCGCATGGCTATAAGGGCAAACGTATTCGAAGACCCCGAAATGACTGCGGCTATCGGCGGCGGAATACTTCTGGGTAACGACAAACTGTTGAAAAAACTGAGAATAGAAAAGAAATGAAAACCGAAAGCGTCAGACAAAAAATCAATTACGACCTCGAAATGCAAAAGACGATAAAAGGCTTTGCCGAGGGAGAAAAACCGTCGCTTTTGCTACACAGTTGCTGCGCGCCGTGTTCGACGGCTGTCGTTGAAAGGCTTACGGAGAATTTCCGTGTTACGGTATTTTATTTCAACCCCAACATCACCGAAAGCGAAGAGTATAATTTACGTCTTAACGAGCAGAAACGCTATCTTAAAGAGACCTACGGCGACGCCGTGAAAATCATAGAGGGAAGATATTCGGCGCGTGAATTTTTCGCCGCGGCTACGGGTCTCGAAAAAGAACCCGAGGGCGGTAAACGTTGCGAAGCGTGCTTTGAGTTGCGGCTTAACGAAACGGCAAAAATCGCTAAGGAAGGCGGTTATCGGTATTTTTGTACTACGCTTACCGTTTCTCCGCACAAAAATGCGGAACTTATAAACGAAATCGGTACGCATGCAGGCGAGCGTTACGGCGTCGGATTTTTGCCGTCGGACTTCAAGAAACGCGGAGGTTTTAAGCGTTCGTGCGAGTTGTCGGAAAAAAGCGGACTTTATCGTCAGAATTATTGCGGATGCATATATTCCAAATACGCTCACATAAAATCGGAGAACGAAGAATGAGGATTATCGCGGGGAAATACAGAGGGCGGAAACTCAAAGAATTCAAAGGGTACGACGTTCGCCCGACTTCCGACAGGGCGAGAGAGGCTTTATTCAATATACTCGGCAACATTTCGGGCGACGGATTTCTCGACCTGTTCTGCGGTACGGGCGCGATAGGTCTGGAG
>USHO01000115.1 GCA_900554485.1 uncultured Eubacteriales bacterium | reverse complement strand
CTGCGACCGCGACGCCTTGCGCCGTAACGGGCTGACACAAAGGAGGTAATTGTGAAGAAAAAACACAACAAAAGACTTATATTTTCAAGATTCACCATTATCGCGCTTGCAATTATATTGCAGGCTTTCGCTCTATGGTTCGGTTTTTATAAACTGACGACGCTGTGGCGATGGGAACAGGTATTAACTTACATTCTCGGAGTGTTGCTGCTTGTTCACATTATCAACAAAGACAATGCCGCGGTGTATAAACTTCCGTGGGTCATCGTCTGTCTTGCCGTTCCTTTCGCGGGGGCGATGTGTTATCTGACTTTCGGCAATTTAAGGCTCAGCCGCAGGATGCGTAAAAAGTTTTCGGCGGTGTATCACGAGAAAAACGACGGATATTACGAACAGGACAGAATCGTAAAGGAACTGAACGCAGACGAATCGCAGTGGGCGGGTGTTTTCAGATATTTAAGGGGCGTGACGTCGTTGCCGGTGTACGACGATTCGCACATTGAATATCTGCCCGACGGCGAAACTTACCTGACGGAACTTCTTACAGCCCTTAAATCCGCCGAAAAATATATATTCCTCGAATATTTCATAATCGAAGAAGGCGTGATGTGGGACGCCGTACACGATATACTTCTGGATAAAGTAAACAGCGGCGTAAAAGTGTGCCTTGTGTACGACGACGTCGGCAGCGTTACGAAAGTTGCGTCGGGGTTTTATAAAAAACTCCGCAAAGAAGGCATAGACGCGCGGAAATTCAACAAGTTCATACCGGTCGTATCGATTATACACAATAACCGAGATCACCGTAAAATAGCCGTAATCGACGGAAAAGTCGCGTTTACAGGCGGCGTGAATATCGCCGACGAATATATAAACGTCACTCATCCTTACGGCAGATGGCTCGACAGCGGCGTAAAGGTAGAAGGCAGGGCGGTCGACAGTTTCGTAAGGCTTTTCGTGCAGATTTTCAACGTCAGCGGCACGCCGATAAACGAAGAGGATTATATCGCGAGAGATCACGAAAAATTTGAAAACGCAGGTTATGCGATGCCGTTCGGCGATTCGCCCGCGCCTGTAACGTACGAACATATTTCCGAAATGACGTTTATGAACGCCATTTACGGCGCAAGGAAGTATATCTATTTTGCCTGCCCGTATTTCGTCGCCGATAACGATATACGCGACGCGCTTATAAACGCGGCAAGGCGAGGCGTCGACGTGCGCCTGATGATTCCGCAGGTTCCCGACAAAAAGACGGTGTATATAATGACCAGATATTATTGCTCCGAACTTATGAAGGCGGGAGTTAAGATATATTTTTACCGCGACGGTTTCGTGCATTCCAAGACGATGATCTGCGACGGAACGCTGGCGTTTGCGGGTACTGTGAACCTCGACTTCAGGTCGTTCGTTCATCACTTTGAATGCGGTATGGTCTTTACGGAACCCGCCGCGCTGAAAGCGATAGACGAAAATTTTGAAATGCTGTTCGACACGCAGTGTCTGCCGGCGGATAAAAAAGCACTGAAACTCAAATGGTACGAATATATAGGCAAGGTAATAATGACGCCGTTCGCGCCGCTGTTATAACGATGATAAAGAGCCGCTTTACAGCGGCTCTTTCAATGTCTTTACGCTTAATTCTTCCCCCAGCGTCTCGGGCGAAATCGTTCTCAGCAATCTGCCGTCGGGCGAATATATCTGAACTTCGTAAAGACTCGACCCGTCGGCGGCGGCGTAAAAGTCCTTCACGGTGAACCCATCTTTCACGGCAAGTCGTCTGACGTTTCTGCTCCGCTTTATGTTTTTTGTCGAAAACCCGTCTATAAGGCGTATATATCGATCGTCGGCATGTTTTCCGATCGCGCCGGTCAAAAGGAATGCGGCGAAAAACAACAGAGAAAAATTGACGGTGTGAAAACACGAATATACAAATGCGGCGATAAGGCACGCCGAGCATGTCACGCCCAATCCCTTCGTAACGGCGACCGCCTTTTTTCTGCCGAGCGGACGGGTTAAAAGGCATAAAAGCAGTCTGCCGCCGTCGAGAGGAAACGCGGGAATCAGGTTTACGAAAAACAGCGAGAAATTAGCCGTAGCCGCAAGTTCGGTGTACGGGTAAACGGCAGGGAATATCCACCATACGGCAAGTATCGCAAGACCCGCGGCAAGGTTTACCGCAGGTCCGCATATTACCGTTATTATTTCGTCCGAGACTGTCATTCCGCCCGTTTCGCCGCTGATGACCGCGCCGTAAGGCATAAGCGAAATTTTTTTGAGCCTGAAACCCCGCCGTTCGGCGGCAAGCGCGTGACCGAACTCGTGTACGACGGCGCAGAACGTATACGTCAAAAAAGAAAATACTTTGCCGGTGAAAGCAAAGTATATTCCGAAAATCAAAAACAGCGGGTGCAGAGAAAACGTCATACCGACCAGATTATAGATCCGTTTTCGAGTACGAAATTGGTTACTACGACGTCCTCGTCATACATGGTTACGGTAGCCTCTCCGCCGTTGACGTAGCATACGGGTATGTATCTGAACACGTCTTCGCCCGCGTCGCAATATGCGAAATCCGCTCCGCGGATAATCGTCTTGAATATTCCGCTGTGCGAAACGGTAATGGTATATTTGCCGTCGTCGGACTGTTCGACCGACGTCACTTTACCGTCGCATACGGGGTAGAGCGCGCCTTTGCCGGAAAAAGTCATCACGCCGTCGGTTACGCTGGACGCAAGCGACGAAGACGGACTCTGGGCGTTGAAACTGCTGTACGAACGCGCGTCGGTCACCGTCTGAGCGGGCGTGAAAGCCTTTTTGAACAGGGTGTTGATGCCGCTGTTTTCCCAGAAAATATTTGTAAGGAGAATTGCTACCACTAGTACGAAAGCGGCGATGCCCTCGGCGTATACTATATCGAATTTCGATTTCTTTTTGTCGCCGCCTGTTTCTTCGGCGGCGTAATCGCGTTTTTTACGCGCAAAGAGTCTGCGCCC
>USHO01000114.1 GCA_900554485.1 uncultured Eubacteriales bacterium | reverse complement strand
GCAGAAACGCGGCGAGCGAACCCACGTCTCTGGCGGTTACGGGGCTTGCGAAAGTACCGTAAACGAAAGTCCTTCCGCCGAGCGTCTCGCTTAAAAAACTGCCGACGAGAGGTCCGAGACTGTCGCCTATCACGGCGTCGGTGCCGATGCATGCGACCACGAACCTGTCGCCTTTGAATATTTCGGATAAAAATCCCGCCACGCCGCGGGCGGCAAATTCGTTTTCGACGTTAAAACCTACGCTTTTCATATTATTATTATTTACACGAAAATATTTTGTAAACTTGCTTGCAAAATTTTTATATTCGTGATATAATGCCCGTATAATTATAATCGGATTTTCATAAGTTGATACGGAGGTCGTCTTATGGTGGTAGATATAGTCTGCGGCGCTTTATTGCTCGTTTTCGGGCTTTTCGGCGTTTTTAAGGGGTTCGCGCGCCAGATTTTCAAATTCGTAAGTTTCTTCGCGGCAATTATAGGCGCGTTTTTGCTCGTCCGTCTTGCTTTTGACTTCCTGTACGGTTTCGACTTTTTCCGCAACTGGCTCGACGCGATGTCGAAGGCTTTCGACGTCGAAGGCAAACTCGGCAGGCTCGGTACGAAAATTGTCGATTATGCGGCTCAATACGGTAAAAAATCGGGCGAACTGCTCGCCGAATACACTATGAACGCGATTCTCTTCGTCGTTCTTGCGATACTCATCGGGCTTGCATTCAAATTGCTTAAAAAGATAGTATTCCCGATTGCGGATATGCCAGTTATCAACGTGTTCGACCGTCTTCTCGGTCTTGCGCTCGGTCTCGTATGGGCCGCGGCGATAATCATCGGGCTGATGCTTTTGATGAACTACGCTATCGCGCCCAACGTCAAGGCAGTCGCAGACTGGTGGAACAAAACCCTCGAAGGCTCGCCCGTCGTCGGAAAATACGTCTGGAAGTACATCGACAAAATCGGCGAATGGCTGTACGGAACGATACAGTTCCTTGCGGGTCAGATCAAACTCGCCGTCAAGTAAAACAAAGATTTCCGCCGCGAACCGTTTCGGTTCGCGGCTATTTTTTTATTTATCGCCCATACTTATATGACCGGAATTTTATGAATATACGGTTATAAACAGATAAAAAACCATTGATAGTTTTATCACCGTTGTTTTTTTGTTTGTATTTTTACAAAATTTGTGATAATATATATAATACCAACTTTATAATCACGATTTATAAAGGCAATTTACTCGGGAGAGATTTAATGAAGAAATCAACTAAAACAATCATAGTCATCGCAACGATACTCGTCGCGGTGATAGGTATTCTCGCCCTGGCGGGAGCGTTGACCGGATCGGCACGAAAGAAAAGTACGCAGGACTTTTTTGAAAAAGCCGGCATAGTCTATACCAAAGACGCCGACGATAACGTAAAATACACGTTCAACGCGTCGAAGTGCGAATTCGACAGCATTTTAATCGATACCTATACGATTAAAGGCATTAAAGACGGAAAGGTAAAATACACGACATACCGCGACATTTACGCCGCCACGACCGAAAACGAAATCAACGTTCTCAAAGCCAACGGAGTCGCGTTCGACTGCGCCGACCCCAACGCGGGTTCGTTCTGGTCCAGCCTTATAATGCCCGTCATAATGCTCGCGCTGGGCGTAATGGTATTCATGTTCCTTATGCGTCAGATGGGCGGAGGAACAAAGGGCGCGCTGGACTTCGGCAAGACCAAAGCGCGCGTCAACCAGAGCGTAAAAGTCCGCTTTACCGACGTGGCAGGCGCGGAAGAGGAAAAAGAAGAACTCAAAGAAGTCGTCGAATTCCTCAAAAATCCGCGTAAATTCTCCGCTCTCGGCGCAAAAATACCCAAGGGCGTACTTCTCGTAGGACCTCCGGGAACGGGTAAAACCCTCTTCGCGAAAGCGGTTGCGGGCGAGGCAGACGTTCCTTTCTTCTCCATAAGCGGTTCCGACTTCGTTGAAATGTTCGTCGGCGTCGGCGCAAGCAGAGTCAGGGATCTTTTCGCTCTTGCCAAAAAGAGCATGCCATGTATAGTCTTCATCGACGAAATCGACGCCGTAGGTCGTCAGCGCGGAGCGGGTCTCGGCGGCGGCAACGACGAAAGAGAACAGACCCTTAACCAGTTGCTCGTCCAGATGGACGGTTTCGAGGCTAACGAAGGCATAATCATAATGGCTGCGACAAACCGCGCAGACATTCTCGACCCCGCGCTTTTGCGTCCGGGCAGATTCGACCGTCAGATTTACGTCAACATGCCCGACGTAAGAGGCAGAGAGCAGATACTTAAAGTACACTCCCGCAACAAACCTCTGGCAACGGACGTCAACTTCAAAGTTCTTGCAAGAATGACCGCGGGTTTCTCGGGCGCGGATCTCGCAAACCTCATGAACGAGGCTGCCATACTCGCCGCCCGCAACAACGAAAAAGCGATAACCAACGTCGACCTTTACGAGGCGATAAACAAGGTAATGATAGGGCCGCAGAAGAAGAGCCGTCTCGTTACCGAAACCGACAAGCGTATCACCGCTTATCACGAATCGGGGCATGCGATACTCGCAAAACTCCTGCCCAACTGCGACCCCGTGCAGGAAGTTTCGATCATTCCGCGCGGTATGGCTGCGGGCTACACGATGACCCGCCCCGACAACGACAACAACCACGTCGAAAAAGCCAAACTGCTTGACGATATAGTCATGACCCTCGGCGGAAGAGTTGCCGAAGAACTTATAATAAAAGATATTTCCGCAGGCGCGTCCAACGATATTTCGGTCGTAACCGACCGCGCCAGAAAAATGGTCACCCAGTGGGGTATGAGCGACGTCATCGGACCCGTAAACTACGGCGACAACGATCAGATTTTCGTCGGCAGAGACTATCAGACCCGCGCGAATTACAGCGAAAGCATAGCTGCGCTTATAGACAGCGAAGTCGAAAAGATAGTAAAAGAAGGTCACAAAAAGGCGACCGAACTTCTTTCGGCGAACAAGAACCTGCTCGACGTTATGGCTCGCGTACTCATCGAACAC
>USHO01000113.1 GCA_900554485.1 uncultured Eubacteriales bacterium | reverse complement strand
TTAGTCAAAAATACGTCGTCAGACCACGGTTCGTTTTATTCTTGGCTGGCATAATCGGAAGATTTCTGTCCGTCGATTTCTACACCGTAATCTTTGTCGAAGATAACGTTCGCGGTGTCCAACGTGTCGGCAAATACGCCTTTTGATATGTATCGCCCGAATTGTTTTCGATGACCACTGTGTAGATTAAATATCCGTCTGGCCGGTCACGTTTATTCGTGCTGAGCGTTGCCGTAAGTCCGCTTACTTATTCTTGTATAATCTATCGTTTATTTTCAGCGCGATACGGTTTGTAAGACTTATGGTTGCCTGCAAACGAGTTCCGTCGTCAAGCGTACAAGATAAGACAATGGCTGTGAATGTGACAAACGTATTGTGTTCATCCAATACTTCTCCGTCCATTTTCAGATAATGGTGAAACCATCCGGCATATACGACAATGTTGCTACCGTTATAACGGTATTTTTTACATGATAAAAATAACGAACCGATGAAAAACGGTAATGCAATCGCAATGTCGCAGTATGAGATGATAAAATATAAAGAATAAAAAGCCGCACTGTTATCGGAATCGATATTATCCAACTGTATCAGAAAGCATATAACGCCTGCGAACAGTAACAAAAACCAAATAAGTCTGTGAATGATGATTTTAAGTTTACCGATTGACATAAAACATTTTCCTCCATAATAAAAAAACGTGTTTCGTTGAGAAACACGCCGAAAAACGTATCTCTCAATGCTGCGACACATTTTTCCGATCAGAAGACGAGAGTGAACGTTTTTACCTGATTCACTCTTCTGACCGGATATATTAAAATGTGTCGCAAGGTTAATATACCACAAGTTAAGATAAAAAGTCAATTATTTTAACAAAAAAGGCTGCGCGCTTTCGATTGTCGAAAGCGCGCAGCCTGTAAAACTATAAAAACCGATTACGATTTATTCGGCGGCTCCGTCGTTTATATAGAGAATTCCGAGGGTGTTCTTTCCGCAGTGGCTGGAAACCGTGCAACCTGCGTAAGTTTCGTATACGTTTTCAAATCCGTAATCTTTAAGCACTTCTCTCGCTGCCGCGACCATATCTTCCGTCGCGCGGGAGTGGGTTATGAATATAACCGATTTGTCGGGGTTATTGTAACGGCTTAAAACGCTTTGGCAATATTTCGTCACGACGTCGTTCATTCTTCCTCTGAATTTTTCCGTATTGCCCATAACGCCGTTTTTGACTTCGATTTCCGGACGGATTTTCAGCAGATTCGCGCCGAACAGGGCAAGCCCCGAACATCTTCCGCCTTTATAGAGGTAATCCAGCCTTTCTATGACAAAACTCGCCTGAACGAAAGGTATTCTTTTTTCGACTTTCTCGACTATCTCTTCGGGGGCGACGCCTTCGTCCGCAAGTTTTTTTGCGTAAATCGCCTCAAGCGAAATACCGGTGGAAAGGGTACGGCTGTCGATGACGTAAACGTTTTTGAAGTTCTTTGCCGCGTTTACCGCATTGTTGTACGCGCTCGACATTTCCGACGAAATATCGAAATGAATTATGGCGTCGTATGTTTCCAGCAGTTTGGAAAAATGCGCGTTGAACTGCTCCTCGTTTACCGCGTTTGTCTTGGGCAGAGTTTTATTTTTGTCGGCATAAGCGAATATCTCCAGAGTGTCGACTTCGCCGTCATAGAAAAATCTGTCGCCCATCGTTACGCCGAACGGAACGACGTGAAAATCGTATTTGCTTTTTACTTCTTCGCTCGCGTCGCACGCGCTGTCCAGCGATATGGCAATCTTCATATTATTTATCTCCTCAAATCGGCAAAAATTGCCTATATTTCTATTCTAAATTATACTTATTATAAAAAATAATATCAAACGTTTGACTTTGTTTTGGATTATACTGTTAAAAAACTAAAAGTAGAAAACTGCGATTTTCTCTACTTGCAGTAGAATTGTAACGATTTTATCGTATAGCGTATACCAAAGACAGATAATTGCTCGTGGAAGTGTTTATATTCCGCACTTTTTGCTTGTCAAAAAGATTATAATATGTTAGAATGCGAAATATCGTCGTCGCAAGGTTGTCGCGGTAAACGTGAGGCGGTTTTAACCGCCTTATTCATACCTTTTGCGGACGATTTTACGGAGGATTAAATTGTCAAACGCACCCGTTAAAAAATACGGACTTACGCTGTCGGCGTGTTACGTCGGTTATGTTATACAGGCAATGGTGAACAACCTTTCGCCGCTGCTATTCGTACAATTCGGAAGGCAGTTCGGCATAACCACAGCAGAATTGTCGATAATCGTGCTTATAAACTTCGGCTTGCAGATTTTCGTTGATGCCGTATCGCCGAAAATAGTCGAAAAAATCGGTTACAGGGCAGGCGCGATATTCGCGCAGGCGTTTTCGACCGTCGGGCTTATATGTCTAGGAACTCTTCCGTTTATAATGCACCCGTATGCGGGAATTATAATCGCGACGCTTTTGATGGCTGTCGGCGGCGGATTCGTCGAAGTAATCATCAGTCCGGTTGTCGAGGCTTTGCCTTTGGGCAATAAATCGGGAGCGATGTGCTTTCTGCACTCGTTCTATTGCTGGGGACATATTTTCACTATTCTCGCGGCGACGCTTTACTTTAATCTGTTTACGATTTCTGCGTGGCGTTGGTTGCCCGTCGCTTTGGCGATAATACCCGTGATAAATTGTTTCATCTTTGCGAAATGTCCGCTTGAAACGCTCGAGGGAGACGATAATCCGTCGACCTATAAGGCGATTTTCAAAAGTAAAGGCTTTTGGGTGTTTCCCGTTCTGATACTCGCCGCGGGCGCGTCCGAACAGGCGATAGCGCAATGGGCGTCCGCTTTTGCGGAAAAGGGGCTCGGCGTGGATAAAACCCTCGGCGATATATTCGGAACATGTCTTTTCGCCCTGTTTATGGCTATTTCCAGAACCGTTTACGGAATATTCGGCGATAAAATAAATCTCGGCAAAGCGATGCTTTGGTGCGGTGTGCTTTTGACGGCGGCGTATCTGCTTACCGCGCTCGCGCCGGCGGCGTTTCTGTCGCTCGCGGGGATTGCTCTCGGAG
>USHO01000112.1 GCA_900554485.1 uncultured Eubacteriales bacterium | reverse complement strand
GTCCGCGCACAGCCCGCTGTCGTCGGCAAGCGCGGTCATGCCGAGTGTTTCCGCAACGGCTTTTGCCTTTATAAGCGCGTTTTCTTCAAAAGAAGAGCCGTTTTCTTCGACGTATTCGTTAAAACCGGCATCGCTCATAGGTATAATTTCGTATTTATCGCCGAGAATTTCTTTAATTTCTTTTATTTTGCCTTTGTTGTTTGAGGCTATCACGAGTTTTTGCATATACAGATTATACCCCGACGACAATAATTTGTAAAGCGAACGGTAGACATTACGGCGAAATACTGATATACTTTAATATATGAACAGGCGTTTGATCGAAAAAATCGTATATATTGCGTTTTCGGTTTTCGGTGCGGCGTTATGGATTGTTATAACTCTGCTCGATTTTGTGTTTTTACGCGATACGACGACAATAAAATATTGCGGAATAATCTCGTGTTTTTGCTACTCAGCCTATGCGGCTGTCAAGGGGAGAAGACGAACGCTTACCGTGCTCTTCGCTCTGTTGTTTACATTAATCGCCGACTTTTTTCTTCTGGTTAAAAATTCGGATTACGTCGTCGGTGTGTTGGCGTTTTTTGTTGCGCAATGTATGTATATGGCGAGGATTTATATCGAAAAAGATAAATTTCCGCTCGTTTCGGTTTGCGCGCGCGTCGCGGTTGCGGCTGCGATGTGCGTCGTTCTTTTTGTCGTCGGGGCGATTGAGCCGCTGACCGTCGCTGTCGCGTTTTACGCGTGTATGCTGGTCGGCAACGCGGTCGAGAGTTTTTCGCTTGTCGGCAGAGGTAAAAATTTTAAGATTTTCGCAATCGGGCTTTGCCTGTTTGTCTGTTGCGACGTCTGCGTCGGTATATATAACGTCGGGTCGGTACTTAACGTCGGACTTCCCGAAATTTTGGTTGAAAAGTCCGTACTTGCCGCGTGGGTGTTCTATCTCCCGTCGCAGATTATGATAAGTTTGTCCGCAGACGAAATATTTTCATAAAATCGCTTTACAAATTTTATCGGAAATGATAAACTGATTATCGAAATTGAGGTTTATATAATGGACGGAATATCCGAAAAAATCAGACAGATAAAAAAAGAACGCGGAATGACCGCGAAAGAACTTTCCGAAAAGAGCGGAATACCGGTAGCCACGCTCAACCGCGTGCTTGCGGGTAAAGGTAAAAGCGTAAAAACTGATAAACTCGCGGCTCTGGCAGACGCGCTCGGCGTCAGAACTTCCGATCTTATCGAGAGCGGAGCGGGTATAGTCGTTACGGCGAAAAAAGACTACGGCTTCGTACGCGTCGGCGCGGTCACTCCGAGGGTTGCCGTGGGCGACGTGCGCAAAAATGCCGATGCCGTAAAGGCGGCTGTCGCCGATGCCTTCGGTAAAGGCGTCGACGTTCTCGCGTTTCCCGAATTGTTTCTTACTGGTTATACCGCAGGCGATTTGTTTTATCAGCCGCTGTTGCTTAACGAAGTCGGAAAAGCGTTGGACGATTTGCGTAAATTCAGCGGCGATTACGGAATTTTATTCGTCGTCGGCGCGCCCGTCGAAAAGTGCGGAAAAATATATAACTGCGCCGTCGCGATTTCGGGCGGGAAAATACTCGGCGTGATACCCAAGACATTCATACCGAATTATAACGAATTTTACGAACGCCGCCAGTTTTCGCCTGCGCCGGAAGGCGTAAGCGGGATAAACTTATGCGGAGAAACGGTTCCTTTCGGAACGGATATAATTTTTGCCGCAAAAGGTTTTGAAGACGAAAAAATCGCCGTCGAGATATGCGAAGATCTGTGGGCGCCGTCGTCGCCGTCGACGCGTCATGCGCTTAACGGCGCGACGCTCGTACTCAATCTGTCCGCAAGCGACGAACTTATAGGTAAAGCCTCGTATCGTCGTTCGCTTGTGTCTTCGCACAGCGCGAAGACCGTGACCGCATATGTCTATTGCGATGCCGGAGACGGCGAATCTTCGACGGATATGGTTTTTGCGGGGCATAATATCGTATCGGAAAACGGCAGAACGCTTATCGAAAGCGATCTTTTCGACAATAAGTTGATTCTTGCCGACGTCGACCTTAAATATATAGTTTACGAACGCGAAAAACTGTTCAACAGTTTCCCTGCGGGGAAAGATGCGTATACCGTCGTGGAATTCGACGGAAGTCGTATCGGCGAAAAATTCGATCGCCGTTATGCGAAAACGCCGTTCGTTCCCGCGGAAGAAACCGAACTCAGAAACAGAGCGGATCTCATTTTAAGTCTTCAGGCGCAGGGTTTGAAAACGAGAGTCGAAAAAATCGACTGCAAAACTCTCGTCATCGGTCTTTCGGGCGGTCTCGACAGTACGCTTGCGATACTTGTGGCGGTAAGGGCGATCGACGCTCTAAAACGTCCGAGGAAAGACGTAGTGGCGGTTACCATGCCTTGTTTCGGTACGACGAAACGGACGAAGAATAATTCGATATTGCTCGCAAAATCGCTCGGCGTAACGCTTAAAGAGGTCGATATAACAGAAAGCGTCAGAAGTCATTTCCGCGATATAGGGCAAAGCGAAGATGTTACCGACGTTACTTACGAAAACTCGCAGGCTCGCGAACGCACGCAGGTGCTTATGGATATAGCCAATAAAACCGGCGGCATAGTCGTCGGCACGGGCGATTTAAGCGAACTCGCGCTCGGCTGGGCAACCTATAACGGCGATCATATGTCCATGTACGGCGTGAACGCGTCAGTTCCGAAGACCCTTGTCCGTTATGTCGTCGGCAGGGTTGCCGAAGAGGTTGGCGGCAAAACCGCGGAGGTGCTGTACGATATACTCGCCACGCCGGTCAGTCCCGAACTGATTCCCGCGGTGAACGGTGAAATCAGTCAGAAAACCGAAGACCTTGTAGGCCCTTACGAACTTCACGATTTCTTCCTTTATTATTTTCTCAGGGCGGGTTTTGCGCCGTCGAAGATTTACGAAATCGCAAGGAGAACCTTTGCGGGTGAGTATTCCGACGAAGTGATATATAAATGGCTCGAAAAATTCATAAAACGCTTTTTCGCCCAGCAATTCAAGCGGTCGTGTCTGCCCGACGGGGTAAAGGTCGGCAGTGTGTCGCTGTCTCCGCGCGGAGACTGGCGTATGCCGTCCGACGCGTCA
>USHO01000111.1 GCA_900554485.1 uncultured Eubacteriales bacterium | reverse complement strand
TGCGTCGAAAAGGCGTCAAACATATTGAAAACCGCTCTATACGGTAGGGTATCTCCGTTTTTGCTTGGGCTTATAACCGACGGAATATTAGTCGGCGTATGTTCGGTACTGGCGTTTCTGCCGCAGACCGCGGCGTTGTCGCTTGCGCTTAATCTGTTGGATTCGTGCGGATTTTTGTCTTACGCATCGGCTTTCGCCGACGGCGCGCTTGCCAAGGTCGGATTATCCGGCAGGGCGGTATATACCCTTGCCGGCGGATTCGGGTGTACGGCTCTGGCAACCGAAACATCGCTTTCGATCGAAGACCCGGGCGTAAGAAAACGGACGATCGCCGCGTTGCCGTTTGTAAGTTGTTCGGCGAAAACCCCGGTATACGCGTTCGTCGCGTCGCAGATTTTCGGCGTCGATGCGTTCTGTGTCTTATCGGTGATTTATCTGGCGTCGGTCGCGTTGCCTTTGCTGTATTCGTTTATCCTGTATAAGACGGTGATCGGAGAGAAACCGAGACCGATCGCGACGGAAATCGCCGAATTTCGTAAACCCGATGTATTTACGGCGTTCAAATCCTTGCTAAAAACGCTCGGCAGGTTTATAATAAAGTTAGGCACGGTCGTAATGCTGTCTTCCGTCGCGTTTTACATACTCGGCGCGGTCTCGCCCGATTTGCGCTTTCTGCGTATCGACGAGGCAGACGACTCCGTTCTGGCGGTTATCGGCAGGGCGTTATCGTTTCTGCTGTTGCCGATCGGGATAAAAGACTGGCGTTATACGGCGGCGATTGTCGGCGGTGTGTTTGCCAAGGAAAGCGTGGTGTCGACGCTCGCGAAACTGTTCCCGCACGGACTGATGCTCGGCGCGGCAAGCGGAGTCGGGTTCGTCGTGTTTGTTTACCTGTATACGCCGTGTGTAACCGCACTTGCGGCAATACGCAGGCGCGCGGGATTGAAAAGGATGCTTTTAACGGCATTCGGGCAGTTGTTATACGCCGTAGTATTCTCTCATTTCGCATATCTGGCGGTCTCTTTGTTCTTATGAATGTATTCAGGTCTTCGGGCGACAACTTAACAAGAGAAATTCTCGGATTTTACGGCGACGGAATATCGTATTCCGCCGTTATGAAACTGCTAAGGAACAAAGACGTAAAAGTCAACGGCAAGCGTGTCGGAAAAGATATGAAGACCCGTGACGGCGACGAAATATGCGTATATTATTCGGGCGAAAAACGTAAGATTGCGATAAAAGAAATTTATCGCGACGATAATTTGCTTGTGGCGTACAAGCCTAAAGGGGTTACGTCGGAAAAGTTTTTCGACGACGTAAAATCGGTTTACGGGTCGGCGATTTATACTCATCGGCTCGACAGAAATACCGACGGGATAATGTTATTCGCTCTGAACGATAACGCTTACGCCGAACTCTACGACGGGCTGAAACGAAGGACTTTCGCAAAGTTTTACACTGCGCGCGTTTACGGCAAAATGCCCGAAAACAAAGACAGACTTAAAGCGTATCTTAAAAAGGACGCGAAAGCGGCTAAGGTTGACGTTTCCGCCACGCCGAAGAAGGGCTACGACGAGATTGTAACCGATTACGAAGTGTTGTCTTACGACGGCGAGACCTCGCTGTTAAGGGTCGGACTGGTAACGGGGAGAACTCATCAGATAAGGGCGCACCTTGCGTTCGTCGGGCATTTTATAATCGGCGACGGAAAGTACGGCGTCGAAAGTATAAATCGTCGCTATAAGGCGAAATATCAGCAACTGACGGCGGCGGAGATAACGCTTTCGTTCTCTCCCGGATCGCCGCTTTACTACCTTAACGGAAAAACTTATAAAATAAACACCACGGAGGACACGGACAAATGAAAATTTCCGACAGCGTCGCATATATCGGCGTAAACGATTACGACGCAGACATTTTTGAAGGTCAGTATAAGGTCGAACACGGCATGGCGTACAACTCGTACGTCGTAAAAGACGATAAAATCGCGGTAATGGATACCGTCGATAAAAAATTCGGCGGCGAATGGCTCGGCAAACTCGAGGGCGAACTCGGCGGCAGAAAACCCGATTATCTCGTCGTTCAGCATATGGAACCCGACCATTCCGCCAACGTTCTGGCATTCGCGGAAAAATATCCCGATGCGGTTATCGTCGCGTCGAATCAGGCGTTCAATATGATGAAGTTGTATTTCGGCACCGATTTTGCGGCTAGAAGACTGGTCGTAAAAGAGGGCGATACGCTAGCGCTCGGCAGACACGAACTCGTATTCGTCGCCGCGCCCATGGTGCATTGGCCCGAGGTTATCGTAACCTACGAAAAGACGGAAAAACTGTTGTTTTCCGCCGACGCGTTCGGTAAATTCGGCACGACGGACGCCGACGAAGACTGGGCGTGCGAGGCGAGAAGATATTATTTCGGCATAGTCGGCAAATACGGCGCGCAGGCTCAGAACCTTCTGAAAAAAGCCGCCGCGCTCGACATTCGGAAAATTCTGCCTTTACACGGACCGATTCTCACCGAAAATCTCGGATATTATATCAATCTCTATAATATATGGTCGACTTACGGCGTTGAAAGCGACGGCGTCGTCATAGCGTATACTTCGGTTTACGGACACACTCTGGACGCCGTAAAACTGCTTGAAAAAGAACTTGCGGACGCGGGCGTTAAAGTCGTCGTTCACGATCTGGCGCGTTGCGATATGGCCGAGGCTGTCGAAGACGCTTTCCGTTACGGCAAACTCGTACTGGCGACCACTACTTACAACGCAGATATTTTCCCGTTTATGAAGACTTTTATCGACGCGCTTACCGAAAGAAATTACCGTAACCGTAAAATCGGACTTATCGAAAACGGTTCGTGGGCGCCGACCGCTGCGAAGATCATGCGCGCGGCGTTCGAGGGCTCGAAGGATATTTCGTTCTGCGATACGACGGTTAAAATTCTTGCCGCCGTAACCGAGGAAAACAAGGCTCAGATAAAGGCTTTGGCAAAAGAACTGGCATAAACCGAAACGAAAATAAACAGGCGGCGGGCAAATCGACAAAATTTGCCCGCCGCCTTTTACGTGATGATATAAAAAACTCCCCCGAACGGGTCGGGGGAGTAAATATCGGGTGATTATTTGTTCATTGCTTTTTCGACGGCAACCGCTACCGCGACGGTCGCGCCGACCATCGGGTTGTTACCCATACCGATGAGACCCATCATCTCTACG
>USHO01000110.1 GCA_900554485.1 uncultured Eubacteriales bacterium | reverse complement strand
CGCGGGGCGGGTGAGTATCAGATTAGCGCCGAACGCGGCAAGAGCAAGCCCCGTAGCCTCTTTTTCGCGGTCGTTTACTATTTTGAGTTTCGGCTCGACGTAAAGCGAGAGTTTTTCCAGGTCTGCTATGTCTCCGTCGAGCAGCAGCGCGGAATCGCCCTTGACGAACGGAACGTCCGAAGTCATTCCGATCGCGAAAAGAATATCCCGCCGTTTCGATTTACAGTTTTTAAGTTCGCCGGCATATACGCAGTCGTTATTCTGCTGAACGACGGACATCTCCGCCGCCTCTTCGCCGGCAAGGAGTATGCGTCTGTATGCGTCGAGACTCAGCGGCGTGTCGCCAAGTACGTTTTCGGTTTCGTCGAGCACAGCAAGAAAAGCCTCTTTTTCGCTCGATAAAAGCGCGGCTTTGTCGTCCGAGGCAAACGCGGTGAGTCTGTCGCCCGCGATTTTTGCGTTTTCGTCTACTCCGGCGGCGGTTAAAAACGCGCGTATAGCGGCTGAATAATTCTTTGCCGTGTCCGTTTTGCCGAGTTTTGTCAAAAACGTGTATAACAGGCTGATTTTGGCGTCGGCGAAAATTTCGCCGACCGAGAATTTACCCTCGATAAACGTCTTATAGGTTGACGAACTTACGGTTAAAGCCCTGATTATCGCGTCGGATATTTTGCGGTCGGATATAAACAGACAGTTACCGAGAACGTTTTTGATCTCCCGCAGGTCGCCGCGCCCCGATTTCGACCGCAACAGCGAATCTACGAGTTTTGAAATCGGCAATTCCGAAAGACAGGTCTTTTCGTCGGAATAAAACGGAATGCCGTAGTCTGCCAGTTTGCGTTTAAGCACAAGCGAATATGCGGAGTAATCCCCCGCGCCTATCGCGATGTCGCGGTATCTTTTTCCGTTTTCGATGACTTCGCGACGGATACGCGCGGCGACGTATTCCGCCTCGTCGGAGACGTCTGTTGCCTCGTACAGGTGAATTTTATCGGTATGCGTTCCGCTTTTCGCGAATGCGGACGGGTCGAAAAGCGAAGACAGGATTCTGTCGCCCTCGGGTGTGACGGAAGACGGCAGCATCTTCGGCGACGCGTCGTATTTGCCGACGAAGTCGTAAAATTCGTTGACGTACAAATCGGTGTTGTCGCCTTTTACCGCGAAGAAGTCGGTGCTTTTCGCCGTGGACGTTATTTCGTCTATAGCGTCTGCGGTCTGGCGGGTTATCGACGAAAAACCTATAAACACGACTCTTGCGCACGGCAGTTTTTCGTCGCACGCTATTGCCTCCGATACGTCGGACAGGGCGTTGTTGCTGTCGGTCAGACCGTTTGACGACAGAAATTCTTCGTATGCGGCGAAGATCTTCGCTATATCGCGTATCTTCGCGGCGGAACGCCCCTCCAGGCCGTCTGTGGCGGCGGACAATTCGTCGGGGCGTATTTTCGCCGATTTAAGTTGCGCGATCAGTTCGCCGGTTTCGCTTGCCAGCGACGGAGACGCCGCCGCTTTTTTGAGCGCGGTGAGTTCTGGCGCAATGTCGGTAAGTATCTTCTTTACCGCCATTGCCGCACCCTCTTTGGAAAGGTATCTGCGTTCCGAAAGCCTTTTCGACGCATATCTTCCGAGCGACGTCACCTCCACGTTGAAACTGCCGCCCGTGAGTTCCGCTATCGCCGTTTCGACGGACAGGGTAAGTTTGTCTTCGCATATAACAAGCACGGGCTCGTCCAGCGCAATAGGAAAACGGGCGACGAAATTCGTCGCCCTTTCAACGCAGTCGAAATAAGTTTTGCAAACGTAAACCGACATAGTTCCTCTTAAATGACGGGTTTGCCGTCAGTCGAGAACCGCCTTTATACGGCGGACGCCCGCCGAAGACGCCTCTTCTTTGGTTATTCTGAAGTGATGCAGTTCGCCCGTCGTTTTTGCGTGCGGACCGCCGCAGATTTCTTTGCTGTACGCGCCCATCGTGTAGACTTTGACTTTTTCGCCGTATTTATCGGAGAATACGCCTATCGCGCCCTGAGATTTAGCCTCTTCGACGCTCATTTCTTCCAGCGTTACGGGTACGTCGGCTTTGATCGCGGCGTTTACCCAATCTTCGACGGCTTTGACCTCTTCTTCGGTGAGTTTCCGCGGGAAGTTGAAGTCGAAACGAAGTCTTTCCGTGGTTATGTTGGAACCTTTCTGATTGATGTTCGCGTCGCCGAGAACGGTTTTGAGCGCGGCGTTAAGAAGGTGAGTGGCGGTGTGAAGGCGGGCGGTGGTTTCGTTCTGTTCGGTAAGTCCGCCCTTGGCTGCGCCCTGCGGCAACTGCTTGCTCTTTTCCTGATGTTCTTTGAACGCTTCGTCGAACCCCGCTTTGTCGACGGTGAATCCGACTTCGGCGGCGAGTTCCTCGGTGAGTTCCACGGGGAATCCGAACGTGTCGTAAAGTCTGAACGCCTGCTTTCCGTTTATGCCGTTTTCCGCTTTATAGGCGGGGTCTTTCGCAGACATGAACTCGTTTTTGCGTTTGATGCCCTCGATACACTTGTTGAATTCTTTAAGCCCGGTGGCGAGCGTCGCCTCGAACTTGTCCGCCTCTTTGGCGATTTCGGAAAGTATATAATCTTTCTTTTCGACAAGCAGAGGATATGCCTCGTCGTAAATTTTGTCTATGAATATCGCCGATACCGCAGTGAGCGCCGAAGAATCGAGGCCGATTTTTCTGGCGTAGCGGATGGCGCGCCTTAAAAGACGCCTTAAAATATAGCCCGCGCCGACGTTGGAGGGGAGTATTCCGTTTTCGTCGCCGATGAGCATCGTGGCCGTTCTTATGTGGTCGGCGACTATACGCATGGCTTTTCTCGCCTCTTCGTCGTTGTCGTAACTCTTACCCGATTTTTCTTCGAGCAACGCGATGACGGGCAGGAACAGGTCGGTTTTATATCCGTCCGTAACGCCGTTGAGGAAAGCGAGAAGACGGTCGAGACCGAACCCCGTATCGACGTTTTTGTTTGCAAGCGGCTCGTAGCCGTTTTCTGTTTTCTTATACTGCATATATACGTCGTTGCCGATCTCCACGTAGCGGCCGCATGCGCAGTTGATATCGCACGTATCGCAGCACTTTTCGTCGTGCAGCGGATAAAACCACTCGTTATCCGGCCCGCAGGGCGTGCCGACGGTGCCCTCCAACTCCCACCAGTTGTTGGATTTATCCAGATAGAAGATATTTTCTTTGCGGATGCCCAACTCTTCGAGAAATTTC
>USHO01000109.1 GCA_900554485.1 uncultured Eubacteriales bacterium | reverse complement strand
GCGCTTACGGTTTCGACGATGATGCACGGCGAATACGGCGTCGACGACGTCTGCCTCAGCACGCTCAACATAGTCGGACGCCACGGTATCGAAGGTAAGATCAACCCGACGCTTACCGATGAAGAACTCGCAAAACTTCACAACAGCGCGAACGTTCTCAAAGAGATTATCTCGCAACTCGACCTTAAAAGATAAAACGGGGGCATAAGATGGAATACCGCATAGAAAAAGATACCATGGGCGAGGTTAAAGTTCCCGCCGACAAGTACTGGGGAGCGCAGACCGAAAGAAGTCATGAGAATTTCAGGATCGGCGGAGAGATTATGCCGAGAGAAATAACTCACGCGTTCGGTATTCTCAAAAAAGCCGCCGCCATAGCAAATTATAATCTCGGCAAACTTCCCGAAAACAAACTCAAAGTCATATCGGAGGCTTGCGACGAGGTTATATCGGGCAAACTCAACGATCATTTCCCGCTTGTCGTATGGCAGACGGGCAGCGGAACGCAGTCGAATATGAATGCCAACGAGGTCATCGCCAATCGCGGAAACGAACTTGCGGGCGAAAAACTTCTGCATCCCAACGACGATATAAACAAAAGTCAGAGTTCCAACGATACTTTCCCGACGGCGATGCACATAGCCGCCGTAATCGCGATAGAGGATAAACTCTTTCCCGCGATGGACGAACTTATCGCTACGTTCAAAAAACTCGAAAAAGAAAACGAAGGCATCGTAAAGAGCGGCAGAACTCATCTGCAGGACGCCGTTCCCATTGCTTTCTCGCAGGAAATCAGCGGCTGGCGCAATATGATAGAAGTCACGAAAGAGCAACTTACTCTTTCGCTTAAAGGGCTTAAAGAACTCGCTCTCGGCGGAACCGCCGTAGGCACGGGGCTTAACGCGCCTGCGGGGTTCGATAAAGAAGTCGCAAAACAGGTTTCGGTTCTTACCGGCAAAGACTTCGTTACCGCGCCGAATAAATTCCACGCGCTTACTTCCAAAGACGCGATAGTGTTCGCGCACGGCGCGATGAAGGCGCTTGCGTGCAACCTTATGAAGATTGCCAACGACGTAAGATGGCTTGCGTCCGGTCCGCGCGACGGTCTCGGCGAGATATTCATTCCCGAAAACGAACCCGGTTCTTCGATAATGCCGGGCAAGGTTAATCCGACGCAGTGCGAATCTATGACTATGGTCGCCGTACAGGTTATGGCGAACGACGTCGCGGTTTCCGTAGGCGCGTCTCAGGGCAACTTTGAACTCAACGTATTCATGCCCGTCATCGCGTATAACTTCCTGCAGTCGGCTAAACTGCTTGCGGAAGGTATGGTCTCGTTCGATATTCACTGCGCAAGCGGAATAAAGGCGAACAAAGAGAAGATGAATCACAATCTTTACAATTCTCTCATGCTCGTAACCGCGCTCAATCCGTATATCGGATACGAAAACGCCGCGAAGACCGCCAAAAAGGCATACAAAGAGAACATATCTCTTAAAGAGGCTTGTGTTGCTCTCGGATTTTTGACTGCCGAGAGATTCGACGAAGTGTTCCACCCCGAACAGATGGTCTGATGCCGCCGTCGGTCGGAACGTTCGAATAATCGTCATAAAAGGTAGAAGATGAAAATCAGTTATTATCCCGGCTGTACGCTTAAAACTCAGGCAAAAGACCTCGATTTATATGCGAGATCGGCTGCCGCGGCTCTGGGCGTCGAAATGGAAGAAATAGAAAACTGGCAGTGTTGCGGAGCGGTCTATCCCACCGCCCGCGACGAAGTCGCCACAAAACTTTCCGCCGTCCGCGCGCTCGATTACGCGAAACATAACGGCGGAACGTTGCTTACTCTCTGCTCGGCGTGTCATAACGTAATGAAGAGGGTGAACGACGATATGCAAAACGACGACAATATACGCCTTAAAGCGAATAATTACCTCGCTTTAAGCGAACCTTATTCGGGCGAGACCAAGGTAATGCATTATCTTGAAATGCTCAGGGACGTCGTCGGTTTCGACGAGATAAAGAAAAAAGTCGTAAACCCGATCGGCAAAAAGATCGGCGCGTATTACGGATGTCTGCTCCTTCGCCCGAGCAAGGTGATGGCTTTCGACAAACCCGAAAACCCGAGTATAATCGAAAATCTTATATCCGCGCTCGGCGGCGAACCGGTCAGTTACGCCATGCGCAACGAATGTTGCGGCGCGTACGTCTCTCTTAAAGACGACGCTCTGGCGAAAAAACGTTGCGACGCGATACTTAAAGACGCAGGCAACGCCGGCGCGGAACTCATCGTTACGGCTTGCCCGCTCTGCTATTACAATCCGCGTAAATATGCGGGCGATAAGGCGAATATCGTATACTTTACCGAACTTCTCGCAGAGGCTCTGGGGGTAAAAGAATGAATAAGACTTTGACCGAAGAGAATATAAAACGCATATCCGGCACCGACGTAAGAAAGTGTATGAAATGCGGCAAGTGTTCGGGCAGATGCCCCGCGTATAAGAGTATGGATATAAAGCCGCATCAGTTCGTGTCGTACCTTGCGAAAGGCAAGGTGGACAAACTGCTGGCATCCGACGCGATATGGCATTGCCTGTCCTGTATGGAATGCGTCGAAAGATGTCCGCGCGGTGTCGCTCCTCAGGGCGTCGTAGAGGCGGTAAGACAGACCGTGATAAGAATGCAGGGGAATAACGGCATAAAAGCCGAAGATATTCCGCCGATAGTAAACGAACTCGTGCCGCAGCAACTGCTGGTAAGCGCGTACAGAAAATACAATAAGTAATCAAGGAAGACGATAATGCAAAAGATCGGAGTATTCATTTGTTGGTGCGGCAGCAATATCGCGGCGACCGTAGACGTTCAGAGGCTTTCGGAAGTCATCAAAGCCGAACCGGGCGTCGTATACGCCGCCGACTATCAGTATATGTGTTCCGAAAACGGACAACAACTCGTTAAAAATGCGATAAGGGAATACGGGCTTACGGGCGTCGTAATCGGTTCGTGTTCGCCAAGAATGCACGAGGCGACTTTCCGTAAAGCCGCCGAAAGCGAAGGTCTCAACCCATATATGGTAGAGGTCGCTAACCTCCGCGAACAGTGTTCCTGGATACATAAAGACAAAGAAGAGGCAACCGCCAAAGCCCTCGTTTTGCTCAGAACGGCAATCGCGAAGGTAAGGCTCGACGCACCGCTTACGGCGGGCGAAAGCCCCGTCGTCAAACGCGCTCTGGTAATCGGCGGAGGCATAGCGGGCATTCAGGCAGCCCTCGATATAGCGGAGGCGGGATTCCCC
>USHO01000108.1 GCA_900554485.1 uncultured Eubacteriales bacterium | reverse complement strand
GCCAAATTCCTCGGCAGAAGTCTTTCGCTGGATCTGTCCGAAGATATGCTCGGCAGGGTCTTCGACGGAATGGGCAACCCGCGCGACGGCGGCGCGCCCGTGATACCCGATAAACGAATGAACGTAAACGGCGAGCCTATCAATCCCGCCGCAAGGGATTATCCCGACGAATTCATACAGACAGGCGTTTCGGCTATCGACGGACTTAACACTCTCGTAAGAGGTCAGAAACTGCCGATATTCTCGATGAGCGGACTGCCGCACGCCGAACTTGCCGCGCAGATCGCGAGACAGGCTAAGGTAAGGGGTAAAGACGAAAAATTCGCCGTAGTTTTCGCCGCGATAGGCATAACTTACGAAGAGGCGCAGTATTTCGTGGACGACTTCAAAAAAACGGGCGCGATCGAACGTACCGTACTGTTCACGAACCTTGCAAACGACCCCGCGATCGAACGTATAGCGACGCCGCGTATGGCTTTGACCTGCGCCGAATATCTTGCGTTTGAAAAGGGTATGCACGTCCTCGTTATAATGACCGACATAACCAACTACGCCGAGGCGCTCAGGGAAGTTTCCGCCGCAAGAAAGGAAGTCCCGGGCAGGCGCGGCTATCCCGGTTATCTCTATACCGACCTTGCGCAGATTTACGAAAGAGCGGGCAGAATAAGGGGTAAAAAAGGCTCTATAACACAGATACCCATACTTACGATGCCCGAAGACGACAAGACGCATCCGATCCCCGACCTTACGGGTTATATAACCGAAGGGCAGATCATATTGTCGAGGGAACTCTATAAAAAAGGCATAAATCCGCCGATAGACGTATTGCCGTCTCTGTCGCGTCTTAAAGACAAAGGTATAGGCGACGGTAAGACGAGGGAAGATCACGCCGATACGATGAACCAACTTTTCTCGGCATACGCGAAAGGTAAAGAGTGCAAAGAACTTTCCGCGATACTCGGAGATTCCGCGCTTTCGGCAACCGATAAACTTTACGCCCGATTCGCCGAGAATTTCGAGAAGGAATACGTTTCGCAGGGATTTACAACCGACAGGACGATCGAAGAAACGCTCGACATCGGCTGGAAACTCATGAAAATTCTTCCGCGTTCGGAACTTAAACGTATCAAAGAAAAATATCTCGACAAATATCTGAAATAAGTATCTGCGGGGTTTAACCGTAATTAAAAGACATCGGAAAGAGGAAATATGGCAAGACTTAACGTCAACCCTACGCGTATGGAGTTGAAACGCCTTAAAGGCAGGCTTTCGACGGCGACGCGCGGGCATAAACTCTTAAAGGATAAATCTGACGAAATGATACGTCGGTTTTCCGTCATAATCAGAGAAAACAAGGCTCTGCGCACCCGACTCGAGGCAGAATTGAAAGACTGTCTCGGTCAGTTTGCGTTTGCCCGCGGAACGGCATCGCAGGAAGAATTCGATAAGGCGTTTTCCATTCCGTCGGCATCGGTCGCGGCAAATTACGGCGTGAAAGACGTCATGGGCGTCGTAACGCCGGACATTACCGTCGAAACAGGCGAAACTACGGGCGATTATCCGTATGCGTTTGCCGAAATTTCTTCCGAGGCTGACTATTCGGTCAAAAGAATAAGTTCGCTTATAGGCGACTTGCTGAAACTCGCCGAAGTCGAAAAAACCGCGGCGATGTTGTCGGTCGAAATCGAAAGGAACAAACGACGGGTAAACGCGCTCGAATACATTATGATACCGCAGATCGAGGAAACCATAGCGTATATCAGGAGCAAACTCGACGAAAACGAGCGCGCCGCAACGACGCGACTGATGAAAGTAAAATCGATGATACAATCGTAAATTGCGGCAGGTGTTGCCGTAAAGCGCGAAAAGCGGACGGGAGTCGAATTTTCAACTCCCGTCCGCTTTTTATTTATGGTCGGCGTGATTTTACCATATCGCCGTTTTGCCGCTTTCGTCGTAATGCCAGAAATCGCCTTTTACAGAAGGTCGGTTTTCGCTGTAAAAGTAAATCTTTGCGTACATAATACAAGGGCTGTTGTTTCCGACTATTCTATTCCAGCCGTCTCTCGTTCCTTTGTAAAAAACGTTTCTGACAGAGGGATATATGCCCGTACCGGGTTGAACTCCGCCGAGCGGCTCGATTATTAAAACGAGACCGTCGGGAATTATTATATCGGTAAAGTTGCCGTTAAAAAATACGTAAGCGTCGGTGATTTTTGTGTTGTCATGAAGAGTGAACGTTTTGACGGTTTTATCTATTATTTCCGTCAGTACAACGTACGGATTTTCATCGTTACCTAAATAATATCCGTTTTCGTATTCGTTGTATTTTAAGTTACAATCCTGGAATACATAATCGCCCATATAAGTCAGACTGTCAGGCACAGAAACGTTCGTAAGGTCGCTACAACCCGAAAATGCCGCGTGGTCTAAATAAGTAAGGTTTTTTGGTAAGATTATACTCGTAAGCCCGCAATCGGAAAACGCCCCCTCGCCTATAGACCTTACTCCGTCGGGAATTATTATTTCATTGAGATTTTTACAGTCGGCGAAAGCGTAACCGGCGATTATTTTAGTGTTTTTATTTATTTCGCAAGTCGTAACATCGGTGCTTTTACCGAAATCAGCGCGAGATACGGGTTTTCGGAGTTGCCGAGATAATACGCATTGTTATATTCGTTGTATTTTATTTTGCTGCAATCGAGTATCGGTCCCAACGGGTTGTCGGCGTGGTATTGGTCATAACGATTCGTAAAGGAAAGAAACCCGATTGCCGTAACGTTGTTGCCGATAATGATGTCGGTCAACGATTCGCAGTTGCAGAAAGCATGTTCGCCTATATAGGTATTACCGTTGCCTATAACGACTTTTTCAAGTTTGGAACAATAATAGAAAGAATCGGGACCGATATACGTTACGTTGTCGGGAATGTAAATATCGGTAAATCCGCAATCGTAAAATGCGCTGTATATACTTGTAACGCTGTTACCGATGTCGATTTCGATCAGATTTTTACATCCCCTGAATGTTGCCGTCGTTATCGAGGTCAGCCCGTTGCCGGTGCTTACGCTTTTAAGTTGTAAACAATCGCCGAAGGCATAATAACCCATCGACGTTACGCTGTCGGGTATTATGACGCTTTGTATACTACATCCGGCGAAAGCCGAAGAGACTATATTCGTGACGGCGTGTTCTCCGTTTATTCCGTCGTCATATGCCGACGGAATAACTATATCGGTGTCGGTTGCGGTTCCTATACCGCTTACGCCGTAAGATGCCGTATGCCAGACAAGAGTAAAACGAACCGTGGTCTGACGACGTATTTTAGACTAATA
>USHO01000107.1 GCA_900554485.1 uncultured Eubacteriales bacterium | reverse complement strand
GACGTACTTCAAACGAGAATTTGACAAAAAGCGCGAAAATAGCGGCGTTTTGGCACGGTTCGTTTTATTCTTGGCTGGCATCATACGGCGCGGCGAAGTATTTCGCCGCGCCGCTTTTCGTTGTTTTGACTTTTTTATTCTTTTATAGTAAAATATGATAAGGAATTCCGATAATCACCCGTCGGATATTGCGTTTTATTTTTGAAAAGATAAGGAACGTTATGTCTATGAAAATATTCGATTCTGCCGTATTGAAAGGCCTTATAATCGCCACGCTGTTCGGCGCGATAAACGCCGTGACATGCCGACTGTTCATAGTTCCGAACTCGTTCGCGTCGGCGGGCGTCGAAGGCATCGCGATTATGATACAGAAAGTCTCCGATTTCAATCTCGCGTACGTTCAGTTGGCATTCAACATTCCGCTGTGCGTATTCGCGTTTTTCTGCGTCGGAAAACTCTTCGCCGTCAATACGGTTATATACTCGCTCGTCTATTCTCTGTTCTATTTTTTAAGCGACCGCATCGGACTGGACAAATACGCGTACGCCGCCGTCACCGATACTATATACCCCGTTGTTTTAACGGGCGTAATCACGGGATTCACATACGGAATACTGTTCAGGGAAAACGGTTCGAGCGGCGGCGTCGACGTCGTTTCAAGGTTCATACACAAACGAAACCCGCGATTTAACTTCTTTTACATCACCTTTGCGATAAACGCCGCGATAGCAATAATATCCGGTTTCGTATTCGCCGCCGATGCGGGAACGTTCGATTATAAACCGGTGTGCATGTGCGTGCTTTGCGAATTCATAAGCAACGTTATAGGCGATAAAATCATAAAGGGCGGCGAATCGGCGTATAAGTTCTTCGTCATCGCCGATGACGTAAGCCCGATCGAAAAAGACATCGCTGAAAACCTTATACACACTTCTACCCGTTTCGGCTGTTACGGTTCATACACGAACACCGCTAAACAATCGCTTATGTGCCTTGTGACAAAAGGCGAAATCGTCGAGTTTGAAAAAATACTCAAACGCCACCCCGACTGTTTCGCTTACGTCGAATCGGTAAACAAAGTAATAGGCTACTTCGACAAATAACATAAACATAACGGAATGGTAAGACCGTTGACGATGCCAGCCAAGAATAAAACGAACCGTGGTCTGACGACGTATTTTTGGTAAAGGCGAGTGCAGACGTACCAGACGTACTTCAAACGAGAATTTGACAAAAAGCGCGAAAATGGCGGCGTTTTGGCAAGGTTCGTTTTATTCTTGTCCGGCATACAAACCCGACGACGAGAGTTTTAACCGGCGAAAATTATTACAAATAACGTAAGACAAATATATTTTTCAGAATTTCGTTTTATATCACCGACGTTCGGGTACGGATATAACAAAACGGGCGGAGAATGCGATTATGCATTCTCCGCCCGACTTTATTAGTTGAAATTATTCGCCTTTTTCTTCTTCCTTAACCTCTCTAGCAGGGGTTTCGGCAGATTGCTCTTCGGTTGTTTCTTCTTTAACCTCGGTTTCGGCAGGTTCTTCCGTAACCTCTTCGACGGTCGGTTCTTCGGTCTTTTCGTCCTCGGCAGGAGTTTCGACTTCCGACGCGTCGGTTACCTTAGCCGCGTCTTCGGTTTTGGTTTCCTTTACCTTCTTTGCCGCTTTGGCGTCTTTATCGGTCGGTTTCCAGAACGCAACGACGATGATACCTATAAGGCAGAGCAACGCTATGCCAAGGAATACAAGCGACAGCCAGTTATTCTTGAAGAAGTTCTTAACAGCCTCGTTTTCGAGTTTGAGTTCTTCGACTTTGTTCTGTACCGCAATCGCTCCCGAATAACTCGTAAGCGTTTCGGTTCCGTACTTACCGCCCTTCGCGGTAATCTTAAATCTGAAATAACCCTTTTCGAGCGGCGTGAAGTAAAGTCGGCTCGAAGTGAAGTTGTCGGCGGTGAATTTCGCCTGATCTTTGTTTTCGGCGTCTACCCAGCCTTCGTCGTTTTCGTCGCCTGTAACGGCATTATACTGCAACACGAATTCTACGTCGTCGGCGTTTTCAACCGTAACAGAAAGGCTCTGGTATCTCTGATTTACTCTGCCCTTGCCGGTATCGCCCTTGGTGTTTATTTCGATCTGCTTGTCGTCGGTATGTTCGTATTCGAATATCGGAGCAACCAAAGTCGCCGCGGTCACGTTATCGTCGGAATCTTTGGTAAGTTCGTAATAACCGACGATACCGTCTTTTTCGTAAATTTCGCAATCTTTAACAGACATCGCGTTACCGCGTCTGTCGTCGGCGAGGACGTAGAACAAATATCTGCCTTCGCTCGAAACGGTAAGTTTGGGGATAGAACCCTTTTCGCCGGATTTGGTCGAGAAAGAAGTCGAACCCGGAGCCTGATAATACAGCGTGTAGACAATGTTTTTAACGTCGGCGTACGAACCGGTTATAAGTCCCGAGATTTCTTCAAACGGAAGAGCAAGCGTATCGTTACTCGTTACGGTTCCCTCGTTTATCTTCGTCTGAGCAGCCGCGATTTTATCCGCGTCGGCAACGTAAGCGAGATTGCCGCCCTTGACGTGCAATCTTACGGTAACGTCGAAATCTTTGAGGTTGTTCTTATCCGCCTCTTTCATCGAAACGGTAAGCGTATATTCCTCAACGACGGTATCGTCGGCAGCCATGGCGTCGGATTCGTAATAAGTAATCGTGTTTTTCGAGTTATCGTAAGTATAGCCGCGTTTGTTCGCGTCTTTACCGCCGTTTTCATCCAGCGCGGTCGCGTCGTATTTAACGGTTACTTTGTCGATGTCTGCCGCCGCGACGACGGTCGCCTTATCGTTGGAACCCGTCTTTACCTTGAGGTAATCGAAGGGTACCGCAACGCCCGCGAGTTCGTCGACGGATGCGTTCTCCAGAACGTATTCTTTCGTCGTGACCGGAGTTTCGTCGTCGGCGAAAGCCGCAACGAATCCGAACGAAGTAAATACGGAAATAATGCCGACCAAAGCGGCGATTATGCGTAAACCTTTTTTGCTTTTCATAGTTCTCTCCGTGAAAACGTATTTACAGATTATAATCTATTTTATACTTTTAAGAAAAATTTGTCAATGCTATAATCGTGAAAAAAGAGACAAAAATCAAATAATAATGTTTTCGGCATAAATTTTCCGCCTTACGTTCCGTTTTAACGCAAAAACGGGCGGCATTTGCCGCCCGCATTTTATTCAGCAATATTATTTTCTGCCTGTAGAGCCGAACCCGCCTTCGCCGCGCACGGTGTCGGAAAGTCCGGAAACCTCATCGTATTCGACCCTGAGATA
>USHO01000106.1 GCA_900554485.1 uncultured Eubacteriales bacterium | reverse complement strand
TTGACAAAAAGCGCGAAAATAGCGGCGTTTTGGCAAGGTTCGTTTTATTCTTGGCCGGCATGTCGTTTAACGATTATCGACACCGCTATTGTATGACGTTTCAAAATAAAAGTTAAATACAAATATGCCGTCATTGTTGAAATTTCAACAATGTTGTAAAAATTGTTAAAATACAACTTAAAAAATGCCGCAATACGAGCTTAAAAGAAATAAAAAGGAATACGATGAAAGCGCAAAACCTTAACAACTCGTCTTTCAAAACGAGAAAACTGATCAGAAAAACTTTCGCCGAAATGCTGTCGGAAAAAAAGGAAATGAGCAAGATTTCCGTAAGCGAACTCGCAAAGCGCGCCGATATTAATCGCGGCACTTTTTATTCGCATTACGACGACATCTACGCCGTTGCCGAAGATTACGAAAACGAACTGCTCGCGAAATTCTTCGACAACGCCACTTTGCTTTCGGCAGACGATTTCCCGAAATTCCTCAACTCGCTGTTCGACTATATCAAAGCAAACAGAAACGAATATATGCTCCTGTGCAAATCCGACGATATAATGTTCGTGGCAAAACGGCTTATCGCTCTGGCGTCGAATAAATGTCTGGAAATATGTTACAGCGACAAACGGCTTAAAGATAAATCGTTTTTGTCGACGGAAATAAACATTTTCATCGAAGGGCTTATAATGGAATATATAAAGTACTGCCGCGGATTGTCCGCCGTAACGCCCGAAGAACTACACGATTTTACGCTGGAATGGGCAGAGAGATTCGTCGAAAGACGATTTTCGCTATAATAAAATTAAACGAGGCGACTGCCGAAAAGCAGTCGCCTCGTTTAATGCGAGTCGGATTGTAAGCCGCGTTCTGTCATTTAATACGGTTATCTATCTAGATCCGTCGTTGCCGACGGACTCGAGCGACGTTTTGCGGACGACCTTCGCACGGCGCGTTTTTTAAGGTCGCCCCTATCTTGCTCCGGATGGGGTTTACACAGCGCGACGCGTCTCCGTGTCGCCGGTGAGCTCTTACCTCGCCTTTTCATCCTTACCCGTTATAAAACGGGCGGTAATTTTCTGTTGCACTTTCCTTGAAGTCGCCTTCACCGTCCGTTAGGCGGCATCCTGCCGTGAGGAGCGCGGACTTTCCTCGTGGGATTTCTCCCCCGCAACCGTACGTCCGACTCGCTTTGCTATTTTACTATTTTTTATCGCCGTAGTCAAGGATTTCAAAAAGTTTTCATTTATTTATTTGACTTTTGTTACATGTGTATAGTATAATGCAACCGAACAACCCGTACAAGGAGTATAAAATGACTGCAAGCGATAAAAAAATCGACAAACGCACGATAAAGACGAAAAGAGCGATAAAAACGGCGTTTACGTCGCTGATCACCGAAAAGGAACTTGACCGCATCACCATAAAAGACGTTGCAGAAAAAGCGGGCATTACGCGCAAAACTTTTTACTATTATTATAACGGCATATGGCAGGTCGTGGAAGAATCTGAAAACGAACTGCTTGCCGCGGTCGAAACAAGCCTCGAAGACATACCTGTAACCGACCTTTCCGACTTTGCGCGGAGAATTTTCGCGAAACTCGGCATGTCGATCGACGAAAACTCGGAATTTTACTACAAACTGTTCCGTTCCTGCAAAAACATCGAATTTTTCGATAAAATCGCCGACCTTGTACGCGGAGAAATCAAAAAGACGGCCGCAAGGCACTTTTCTCTGCCCGCAGACAAGTTGGACATCCTTATAAATTATACCGCGTCGGGTCTTACGGACGCATATCGCCGCTGGCTTTTGGACGGCAGAAAAATGCCCGCCGAAAAACTTTACGACTACCTCGAAATACTTCTACTTTCGGGGCTTAACGGATATTGCAAAGATTAAAAAACTCCGCGAACGCTTCAAGCGATCGCGGAGTTCTCTTCTTCGGTTTCGGGAATTTCTTCCGTAACCGTCTTCTTTACGACTTTTGTATTTTCAAAGTGTCTTGCCATATATCGGTCGTCGAACACTTTATCGATTACCCTTATAAATCCGTTCTTTGCGGGAACGCCGTTATTTCTGCGCTGATAACGCATAACGACGAACGTCGTGAACGCGAGGTCGCACGCGCAATAGCAGATCATGACTATAAGCACGATATGATATATCTTCGCGCTCGCGGCATCGGCAAGAAACAGCGGTTCTACGACATAATTCATAAGCGGCAGATACACGCCGTACAGCACAAGCAGACTCAAAGCACCCCACACGGCTATCGGCAACAAACCCGTTCTGCCGTTTATGTTGAACTTCATATAATGATAATCCCATGTGCGCGTATGCAGAAGTTTCTCCTCGAAAAACGAAAGAATGTATTCGACGATTCCGCCGAGCAACGCGCCGCTCAGCATCACCGCCCACCAATATTTCGCCAGCCATATGGTGCTTGCGCATATCGCGACCGCGCCTATACCGTAAACAAAGTTGAAAGGCGTGGTTATCGAACCGTTTGAAAACACGAATTTATGCCTGCGGAACAGGAACATTATCGTTTCGTATATATTGCCCGCCAACGCGCTGACGAGGTACATAAATATTAAATTGTATCCGCCGTCAAGTTTGTCCATATCATCATTTTAGCATATTAAACCGAATTTTGCACGGGTTTTAACGCGCGCAAGCCTATGGCTTAATACAGATTATATACATTTTATATCCTAATGTGTAATTATTTATTTAATCAGGTCTTTAACGACCTCGCCGGCGATTATAAACCCGACCACCGACGGAACGAACGCCAGCGACGCCGGTACGTCTTTGCGAGGTTTGCCTTCGGGTGATTTCAGCGTGAAGTCGCCTTTTTTTTCGGCTGGTTCTTCTTCCGAATACACGACTTTAAGGTGTTTGATCCCGCGTTTTTTGCATTCCCTGCGCATGACCTTTGCAAGCGGACATATCGACGTTTTATATATGTCGGCGACTCTGAATTTCGTCGGGTCGGTCTTGTTTCCCGCCCCCATCGCGGATATTATCGGCGTACCCGATTTCCCTGCGTTTACTGTCAGCGCGAGTTTTCCGCTGACCGTATCTATGGCGTCGACTATATAATCGTAAAGCGTGAAATCGAACAGATTTTCGGTTTCGGGCAGATAGAAAGTCTTATATTTCGTAACTTTGCAATCGGGGTTTATGGCGAGAATTCGTTTTTCTTCTTCGTCGACCTTAAACGCCCCGACGTTTTCGCTTGTGGCGATTATCTGACGATTGATATTGGTTTCGTCTATCTTGTCGTGGTCGATTATATCTATCGCGCCCACGCCCGAACGCACAAGCCCCTCGACGACGTAACCGCCGACCCCGCCGA
>USHO01000105.1 GCA_900554485.1 uncultured Eubacteriales bacterium | reverse complement strand
TCGCGGAAATTTTGAAATACGAAATGGAGCATGCCGCCGAACTGCGCGTCCCGTTGGTCGCGGAAGTGCACGAAGGGAAAAACTGGTATGAGGCAAAATAAAAAAATCGCGATCACGGGCGGGATCGGGAGCGGAAAATCCACCGTCGCGCGGCTCATTGCCGAGCGGGGATACGATGTCTTTTCCTGCGATCTGATCGCGCATGAAATCTATGAAGAGCCAAACGTCGTCCGTGAGATACTGCGCGAGTTTCCCGACTGCGCGACAGACGGTTTGCCCGACCGTAAAAAATTGTCCGCCGCCGTCTTTCGCGAGAAAGAACGTCTGCGGGCGTTGGAAAAGATCACGCATCCCGCCATCATGCGCAAATTATATACGCGCATGGAAAAAGCCTTGTCCGATCCTGTGTTTGCGGAAGTGCCGCTTCTGTTTGAGGGCGGCTATCAAAAGGACTTCGACGGTGTGATCGTCGTGCTGCGGGGAAAAAGCGCGCGTATCGGCGCAGTCGCCGTACGGGACGGGCTTTCGGAAGAAGAAGTCGAACGCAGAATAAAAAATCAGTTCGATTATTCAAAACTCGAAAAAGACGGGCATACTATATTCGTGGAGAATGACGGTGAGCCCGGGTCGTTGCGTGAAAAGGCGAGAAGCATCGCGGAGAGTCTCGAAAGGTAACATAATAATTTTATGCGTCGCGGTCGCGGTTTTCGCGATTGTCTTTTCGGTGTATTCGTTGTGGATACCCAAACGCTACGGCGAGGAAGTCGGGTTTGCCTGTCGCAGATACGGCGTTAGCGAAAATCTGATTTTTGCCGTCGTCAAAACGGAAAGCGGATTCGATAAAACCGCCGTTTCGGCAAAAGGCGCGGCGGGGCTTATGCAGGTAATGCCGACGACGGCGAAATTCGTGGCGGAAAAGTACGGCGAAAAAACCGAAGATCTTTACGATCCGAAATACAACGTCTGTTGCGGTACGGCATATCTTGCGTATCTTAAAGATAAATTCGGTGACGAAAAAGTTGCCATCGCGGCGTATAACGCCGGCGAGGGCAACGTGGTAAAATGGTTGAAAGACAAAAGGTATTCGTCTGACGGTAAAACGCTTTACGAAATACCGTTTGCCGAAACCCGCGGATATGTAAAAAAGGTACTGCGCTTAAAACGCTGTTACGACGTTTTTTACAGACCTTTTTCATAAATATAAATCGCAATCGATACGACGGAATTTTCGTTTACGACGGAAATTACCGCCGTATTTTCGTTATTCTTGGTTCGGTATGACGCATGGGTTATTTGTTTATTTTGTAAGTCGGTACGAGGCGTTGAACAAGGTATTTCATCTTATCGGTTTCTTCGTATGCCGCCGCGTATAATTCTTCCATGTTCTTCCAGAAGTGCTCTTCGTCGAATTTTATCGGCTGAGCGATGTTTATAAGTCCGTTCGCGGTCTTCTGTAATCCCTCTTCGCTCATAAGCCTTTCTTCGTAAAGTTTTTCGCCGGGGCGTAAGCCCGTGCATACTATGTCGATATCGACCCCGGGTTCGAGCCCCGAAAGTTTAATCAGGTTATACGCAAGGTCGTAAATTCTTACGGGTTCGCCCATATCGAGGACGAAAATCTGTCCGCCTTTGGCATATGCGCCCGCCTGCAATACAAGCGACACTGCCTCGGGGATAGTCATGAAATAACGGATTATGTCCTTGTGCGTGACGGTTACGGGTCCGCCCTCTTTAATCTGCTGTTTGAATAACGGGATAACCGACCCGTTAGAGCCTAAGACATTGCCGAAACGTACGGCTACGAATTTGGTCGACAGACTGTGTTTGCCTATCGTCTGAATGATCATTTCGCATATACGCTTGGACGCCCCCATTACGTTGGTCGGGTTTACCGCCTTATCGGTGGAAATCTGCACGAATGTTTCCGCACCGTATACGTCGGCATAACGCGCCACGTTGAAAGTGCCGAACACGTTATTCTTGATCGCCTCGTTAGGGGAGGTTTCCATAAGGGGAACGTGTTTATGCGCCGCCGCGTGGAATACTATCTGCGGGCGATATTTTTCAAATACGTCTTTTATCTTGCCGGCGTCGCGGATACTGGCTATAAGAGTAACCAGATTGAGGTCTCTGTGTTTGCGTTTAAGTTCCTGTTCTATGTCGTAGGCGTTGTTTTCGTATATATCCAGAATTATCAGTCCCTTGGGGTGGTGCGTCGCTATCTGTCGGCAGAGTTCGCTGCCTATAGAGCCGCCTCCGCCGGTTACGAGAACGACCTTATTTTCGATATAGCCGATTATTTCGTCTATGTTTACTTTTACCTGCTCTCTTCCGAGTAAGTCCTGAATATCTACGTCGCGCAGGCTTGAAATCGAAATCTGACCGCTGACGAACTGGTATGTACTCGGTAGAATTTTGACCGGACAGCCCGTTTCGCGGCAACGGCTCATGATTTTATTCAGCCTTTTTTTGCTGCACGAGGGCATAGTTACGAAAATTTCGTCTACCTTATAGCGGACGGCGTATTTTTTTATCTCGTAAGTAGAACCCACGACTTTTACGCCGCATACGATTTTGCCTATTTTGTCTACGCTGTCGTCTATCAGACAAACCGCTTTGTATCCGAATTTGTCGGAGTGACGCATATCGTTAAGCAGTGTCGCGCAGGCGGAACCCGCGCCGACGAGCATAACTCTCTTCTGAGTATGAGTCATTCCTTTGGCGAAATATCTGCCTACGGACAGAATACGACCGAAAAATCTGACGAAACCCGTCAAAAAGAATGTGAATACGGCAAAACATGCGATCGTGCCGGCGTTTACGGGTCTGCCGTCGGCGGGACGCAACCAATAGTAAAGTACGTCAAGCAACGCAACGCAGAGTACGCAGAAACCGAGTTTCAACGCCTCGACAATACTCATATTTGAAAGTATGACGGAATACATTCCGAACAACGCGAAAAAGGCGATTACGCAAATTACGTTGCACGCCGTCCAAACGGCGAGTTCGAGCGTTACGTTGAAATATGCCGCTCCGACCGTCATGATATAAGAAAGACCCGCCGATGCGAACACCGCCAGAACGTCCAGAATAACCAGTAATACGGTTTTTAATACGTCGTTTTGTCTGTCCTTCATTTCAATTACCTTATGTGTACCTTATGTGCCCGACTTTCACGCCGGCGGATGAATATTCCGCCCCTGAAAGACGATTTTCGTTATTTTGACCTCATAATGATAACACTTGACGCGGTTTATGTCAAACTTTAATTGATAATTTATATTATTTAATTATATATTATAAGCGTAGGGTGTTATGATGGACTTCGTTCTGGCTGTAATTGTCGTGCTCGGCGGGGCTGCGACTTTC
>USHO01000104.1 GCA_900554485.1 uncultured Eubacteriales bacterium | reverse complement strand
CGATAACATACTCGGTACGGGCTTTTCGTTCAGAGTACATATTCGTCTCGGCGCGGGCGCGTTCGTCTGCGGCGAAGAGACCGCTCTTCTGAACTCTATCGAGGGGCAACGCGGTATGCCGCGTCCTCGTCCGCCTTTCCCTGCGGTCAAGGGGCTCTGGCAGAAACCTACCATAATCAACAACGTCGAAACGCTTGCGTGCGTTCCTTATATAATGAGAGAGGGCGCGGCGGAATTCGCCAAATACGGCACGGAGAAATCCAAAGGTACGAAGGTTTTTGCGCTCGGCGGAAAGATAAACAACGTCGGTCTCGTCGAAATTCCGATGGGTACGACTTTAAGAGAACTCGTCTACGACATCGGCGGCGGAATCCCGCACGATAAAGAATTCAAAGCCATTCAGACGGGCGGACCGTCCGGCGGATGTCTTACCAAAGACGATCTCGACGCGGCTATCGATTACGACAATCTCATCGCGAAAGGTTCGATGATGGGGTCGGGCGGCGCGATAGTAATGGACGAAGACAACTGCATGGTCGACGTGGCAAAATTCTATATGGAATTCATCTGCGACGAATCGTGCGGAAAGTGTTCGCCGTGCAGAATCGGTACGAAGAGAATGCTTGAAATTCTCACGAAGATAACCGACGGCAAAGGCACGATGAACGACCTCAATGCGCTGGAAGAACTCGCCGCGAACGTCAAGAGCAATTCGCTCTGCGGTCTCGGTCAGACTGCGCCTAACCCCGTACTTTCGACCCTTGCGCATTTTAAGGACGAGTACATCGCTCATATCCGCGACAAAGAATGCCCCGCACATGTGTGTAAACACCTTATGCGTTATTCGGTCGATCCCGAAAAATGTAAAAAGTGCAGTCTCTGCGCGCGTCATTGCCCCGTCGAGGCTATCAGCGGCGTAGTCGGCAAAGAACCGTTCGTCATCGATACGAGCAAGTGTATCAAGTGCGGCATGTGCATAGCGTCCTGTAAATTCGGCGCGATCAGTAAGAAATAAGGAGGGGAAGACAAATGATAAACATAAAAATAGAAGGCGTGCCTTATCGGGTCGAAGAAGGTCTTACCATACTCGAGGCGGCTAAGAAATGCGGTTACGAAATTCCGTCGCTCTGCTCCTTTAATCACGGCGAATGTTCAAAAGGCTCCTGCCGCGTGTGTCTCGTCGAGGCTACCGGCGCAAGAGGTCTGGTCGCGTCGTGCGTGTATCCCGTGGCTGAGGGTATGGAGATAAGAATTTCAACGCCGAAAGCCACCGAGGCAAGAAGAACTTCGGTAGAACTGCTCCTTTCCAATCACAACAAGGATTGTCAGCAGTGCGATAAAAACGGCAAGTGCGAACTTCTTCACGTCGCTCAACTCGTCGGCGCGAGAGAGGGTATGTACGAGGGCGCGAAGACGCCCGTCACCGTCGACAGATTAAGCCCGTCGATTTACCGCGACACTTCAAAATGCATACTGTGCGGAAGGTGTGTGGAAAGGTGCAAGAACGCCCACGGATTGGGTATACTGGGATTTGAAAAAAGAGGTTTCAACACGATCGTCGCCCCCGCGGAAAACAGGAGTTTCGCAAAATCTCCGTGTATTCTCTGCGGTCAGTGCGTCACCGTCTGCCCGACGGGCGCGTTGATGGAAGTTTCCGAAATAGCGAAGGTTGACGAGGCTTTCGCAAAAGGCAAATACGTCGTCGTGCAGACCGCGCCTGCCGTAAGAGCGGCTATCGGCGAGGAATTCGGCGATAAAATAGGTACTTTGTCGACCGGTAAAATGGTCGCCGCGCTCCGTCGTCTCGGCTTTAAGAAAGTCTTCGATACCAACTTCGGCGCAGATCTGACCATTATGGAAGAGGCTACGGAACTGCTCGGCAGAATAAAGGAAAACGGCGTATTGCCTATGATAACTTCATGCTCGCCGGGTTGGATAAACTATTGCGAATACAATTACGCCGACCTTATACCTCATCTTTCGTCGTGCAAGTCTCCGCACGAGATGTTCGGCGCGATACTTAAAACATATTACGCCGAAAAGAACGGTATCGACCCGAAAGATATGTTCGTCGTATCAGTGATGCCGTGTACCGCAAAGAAATACGAGGCTCAGCGCGAAGAACTTAAAACCGACGGACTTGCCGACGTAGACGCGGTACTTACCACGCGCGAACTCGGCAGACTTATTCGTCGGGCGGGCATTATGTGGAACAGACTGCCCGAAGAGGAGTTCGACAACGACGTCGTCGGCGAATACTCGGGCGCGGGCGTTATATTCGGCGCGTCGGGCGGCGTTATGGAGGCGGCATTGAGAACCGCAGCGAAAAAACTTACGGGAAAAGAGCTTGACGATCCCGAAATTACGGGCGTCAGAGGTCTTGACGGCATAAAAGAGGCGACCTATAACCTCGGCGGAGCGGAAGTCAGGGTGGCTGTCGCCCACGGAATGAAAAATGCCAAAGTCCTGCTTGACGAAATCAGGGCTGGGAAGAGTCCGTATCAATTTATAGAGATAATGGGTTGCCCCGGCGGCTGCGTGGCAGGCGGCGGTCAGCCGTACGTCAAACCGTGTTTCCTCCCGAACGAAGACGACGATATACTTGATACTTACAAGGCGAAAAGAGCCTCCGCGCTGTATAAAGAAGACAGGATGAAGAAGAACAGGCTTTCGCACGAAAATAAGCAGATAATCGAGTTATACGACAACTTCCTCGGAGAGCCTAACTCTCATAAGGCGCACGAATTACTGCATACTTCGTATAATACCGATCGTAAAAAATTCACCGATTGAGTGTAATAAAAAACGCCGCCGCGGAATATCTGCGGCGGCGTTTTTGCGTTATTTCCGATTTGAATGAAGCCGCGCCAGATTACGGAGTCGGGCGGCAAGATCGTCGGTGAAGAATTCTTTTTTATATCTTACGACCCAGTTACCCATGGTCGACGGTTCGTTGATACGATATTCGTTGCCTAAAAGAGCAAGGTCGCCGAAAGACGAAATAACGGTGTCCGAATTCATTCCGTATAAAACGTCTGTAAGAGCCGATGCGATTTTTTTTGCCGACGTCAACTCCGAAAGTTTACGGTTTGTTCTTTTTGCTATCTCTTTTCTTAAAAACGTTACAGCCGATTTGTCGAGGGAACGGATGTAACCCACGGCGGTGTCGTTGTCGTGCGTGCCGACGTAAGCGACGCTGTGAGCGTCGACGTTTTCGGGCAGGTAAGGATTATCCGGGTTGCCGTCGAAAGCGAATAAAAGAACCTTCATTCCGCGTAATCCGGTTACGTCGAGAAGATCTCTGACACCGTCGTCGATAGTGCCCAAATCTTCGGCTATAAGTCGGTTTTTCGGAAATTTGCTCAGAATTTCCCTTCCGCATGCAGGCTCCCATTCGCCGTCGACGGCGGGCTTGCCGGCGGGGACAGACCAAA
>USHO01000103.1 GCA_900554485.1 uncultured Eubacteriales bacterium | reverse complement strand
CGCATCGCCCGTGACGAACGCGTAACTCGAACGGAAATTCTTTACCGCCGCGAGAGCCACGTCCTCGTCCGACCGCACTTTTTCGGAAAAAAATCTCAGCGTTCTGCCGTCTTTTTCGACCGAGGCAAGCGCGACGTCTTTGTCGTCCAGCAATTTTTCGTCGGCATATGCGACAAGCGACGGCGATCTTGCCACGACGGCAAGCGTCACGTCTTTGTCCGACCTTAAACGTTCGTCGCTCTGATACTCCGATATGAAGTTGTTTACCTGTCTGACGTTATAATCCATATCTATCTCAGTATTATAACAAAACAGCGGATAACTTTCCACTGTTTTGAACGCGATTTATAAAATTTTCACAAAAAAGGCATAAAAGTTATCATATTTCGTCAAACATCGCAAACCGCGCGTCATATACCGAGGATTCCGCGGACGAAAATTTCTATGCCGATTATAACGAGTATTATTCCGCCGGCTATCGTTGCCTTCTCGCGGAATTTCATTCCGAATTTCTTGCCTATCAGCACGCCCGCCACGCAGACGCCGAACGTCACCACCGCTATTATCGCCGCCGAAACAAGCGCTTTGACTATTCCGTATTCGCCTATCGTAAAACCGACCGATAAGGCGTCTATCGACGTGGCGACGCCCTGAACGAACAATCCGCACGCACCCGTTTTCACCTCTTTCGGGTCGTCTTCGTTTCCGTTTTTTACGCCCTCGTAAATCATCTTGCCGCCGATAAAACAGAGTAATATAAGCGCGATGTACGGCACGGCTTTTTCAAACGCCCTGAACTGTTCGACCACGGTATGTACCAGCAGCCAGCCGATCATCGGCATCGCGAACTGGAAAAAGCCGAACGTACCCGCTATCAGGCAGGTTTTACCCTTTTTCATCTGCGGTTCGTGCAAGCCGTTCGCAAGCGAAACCGAAAACGCATCCATTGCAAGCCCGAGCCCCATAAGCGCGCTCTCTGCGAAAAACAACAGGTCCATAAACAAGTCCTCTGAAAAAACAAGTTCACCGATTATATCACTTCGCCGTATATTTGTCAAACGTTTATACGCCGCCGCGAAACACCTTAAGACGGGTGAAAAAATAATAAAATCGCCTTTATTTTGTAAATACGCGCGAGTTATAATTGACAAAGGTCGCGATAAATGCTAAAATCGTATGGCATATAAATAAAATTTAGGCGCGTACGCGTGTATATCGCGACCGCCGCGGAGCAGATTTTATGAAGAGATTACTCGGATTGTTCACTTCCGTCGTACTTGCGCTGACGCTTGCGTTTTCGCTTGCGGCGTGCAAAAACGATTCGTCGAATCAGGACGAAGAAGATAAGGCTTACAACGTACAATACGAACTCGACGACAACGAAGAATATTATACCCTTAAGAGTTTCACCGTTTCGGAAGAGGCGCGTAAACTCGCCGATAAAAACGACTACGAAGGCTTAGCCGAACTTTTCAACGGCGAACTTGCCGAAGGCGAAACCGCTTTCACCGAAGACACGGTAAAGACCTTTACCGTAAAGAGCGAATACGAGGGCAAACCCGTCAAAAAAATCGCGTCTAGTGCGATTTCGTCGCTCGCGTTCATCGAAAAGATAGTCGTACCCGATTCAATTGAAGAAATCGGCGCGAACGCATTCTATCAACTGACCGGTCTTAAGGAAATAACCCTTCCGTTTACCGGCAACAAGGTCGGCGCCATATCCTCGAAATCGTCTTTCGGGTATATCTTCGGCACGACTTCCGCCGACGGGCTTACGTCTTGCGCGCAGACTTACGAAGTCGGCGCGTCGAACGCATCGACCACTTACTATATCCCGTCCAACCTCAAAACGGTTACGATAACCGGCAAGAACGAGAAAGTCAAAACCGAAAAATGGGTTAAGAACAAAATCACCAGAGACGTCGACGGCAACGTCATCGATATAGCGCAGATAGCCGCCGAAGAAGGCGAAGTCGGCGACGACGGCAAGCCCGCATACAAAATAACCGTCTACAACGACGGCGATCAGAAACTCGCGGTACCCGCCTATACGTTCTATAACGTAACGACGATAGAAACCGTGGTTTTAAGCGACGAGTTGACCGCTCTCGAAAATTATACTTTCTACGGATGTTCCGCACTTAAAACCGTAACAGCCTTAGGCGTAAAGACGGTCGGCGACAGCGCGTTTGAAAGTTGTTCGTCTCTTAAATCGGTCGCTTTCGGCGGAACCGCCGCAGGCGAAAACGAAATCACTTTCGCTAACGTCGAAACGATCGGCAAAAACGCATTCAAAGGTTGCACCGCACTCGGTAAATCGTCCGACGTAACCAAACATCCGCTCGATTTAAGTACGGTAACCGAAATCGGCGAATCGGCTTTCGGCGGATGCACCGGTCTTACCTCGGTAAAACTTAAATCCGGCGTCGTTCTCGACAAACTCGCATTCTCGTCCTGCTCTGCCCTCGAAACGATCGAAAACGCCGACGCGTACGTTCCGAAGAGAGCCGAAGACAAAACCGACCCGTCGTGCAACCCCTTCGACGGAACCAAGTATCAGGATAACCTCGATAAAAACGACCGATAAGAAAACCGACGCAATGTTAAAATCGGCGGCGGCGTGAGAGTACCTCACGCCGCCGCTTTATTTTGTATATAAGCCATATACAAAAAATATATGCAAATGCTTAAATACGCTTTTCTTTTTTCAAAAAATAGTATATACTACTATTTGTGAAAGGTTGGCAAAACCGTGAAATCGGAAGGTGTTTTTCCGGGCGCGATTTTCGCCGACAGGCTATCTAATTATATAAAGAAATAAATCAAAGAGGTGCTTTTATGAAAAAAATCGATTTGAGCAAGTACGGCATCAAAGACGTAAAAGAAGTCGTTTACAATCCTTCTTACGACGTCCTTTTCACCGAAGAGACCAACCCCTCCCTTACGGGTTATGAAAAAGGTCAGGTCAGCGAACTCGGCGCGGTCAACGTCATGACGGGTATTTATACCGGTCGTTCGCCCAAAGATAAATTCATCGTTATGGACGACAACTCCAAAGACACCGTATGGTGGACTTCCGAGGGCTACAAGAACGATAACCACCCCGCATCCAAAGAGGCGTGGGCTGCCGTCAAAGACCTTGCGGTTAAAGAACTTTCCGATAAACGCCTGTTCGTCGTGGACGCTTTCTGCGGCGCGAACAAAGACACGCGTATGGCTATCCGTTTCATAATGGAAGTCGCGTGGCAGGCTCACTTCGTAACCAACATGTTCATCAAACCTACCGCCGAAGAACTTGAAAACTTCGAGCCCGACTTCGTCGTATACAACGCGTCGAAAGCCAAGGTCGAAAATTACAAGGAACTCGGTCTTAACAGCGAAACGGCGGTTATGTTCAACATCACCAGCCGCGAACAGGTTATCGTAAACACCTGGTACGGCGGAGAAATGAAGA
>USHO01000102.1 GCA_900554485.1 uncultured Eubacteriales bacterium | reverse complement strand
CAGCGCGGCTATTCGATAGCCGTACAGAAATTGGACCCATATATGAACGTCGACCCGGGAACGATGAATCCCCTCGAGCACGGCGAAGTTTTCGTCACCGAAGACGGGGCGGAAACCGACCTCGACCTCGGGCATTACGAGCGTTTCACGGGCGTCGACCTGAATAAATTTTCCAACCTTACGTCCGGCAAGGTGTTTTATTCGGTCATCGAAAAAGAACGCCGCGGCGAATATCTCGGCAAAACCGTGCAGATAATTCCGCACGTCACGAACGAGACCAAGAGGTTTATACGTAAAAACGCCGAAGTGACCGGGGCGGACGTCGTAATAACCGAAATCGGCGGTACGATAGGCGATATAGAATCGCAACATTTCCTCGAGGCGATAAGACAGTTTTCGTTCGACGTCGGCAGGGAAAACTGCGTGTTCATTCACGTCTGTCTCGTGCCGTATATTTCCGGTTCGGACGAGTATAAATCCAAACCCACGCAACACAGCGTCGCGGAACTCCGCGGCATAGGCATCACGCCCGACATAATAGTCGTTCGTTCCGACGGCGAAGTCGGCGACGACATAAGAAAGAAAATCGCGCTTTTCTGTAACGTTCCGCCCGAAAACGTCGTGTCGGACGTCACGATGGACTGTTTATACGAAACTCCGCTCGCCCTGCACGCCAACGGACTTGACAATGCAGTCGCAAAAGCGTTAAAATTGAAGGGCAGAACCGATCTTACCGAGTGGAGGAAATTCATCCGTTCGGTAAAGGCGGCGAAAAAATCCGTAGAAATCGCGCTGGTCGGCAAATACGTTCATCTTCACGACGCATATCTGTCCGTGGTGGAGGCTTTGAAAGCGGGCGGTTTCGCACTCGGCGCAAACGTTTCGATTAAATGGGTCGACAGCGGCGAGGTGAACGAAAAGACCGAAAAAGAAATCTTCGCAGACGCAGACGGAATAATCATTCCCGGAGGATTCGGCGACCGCGCCACCGACGGAATGATCGAGACCTGCCGCTATGCGAGGGAAAACAAAGTCCCGTGTCTCGGAATCTGTCTCGGCATGCAGATGATGGTCGTCGAATACGCGAAAGACGTACTCGGTCTCGACGACGCGACCTCGGGCGAATTCGACGAAAAGGCGAAAAACAAGGTCATCGACCTTATGCCCGACCAGAAGAACGTAGACAGAAAAGGCGGTACGATGAGGCTCGGCGCGTATCCGTGCGAACTTAAAGAGGGTACGAAAATCGCCGCCGCTTACGGCGTAAAGAGTATATCCGAACGCCACCGCCACAGATACGAATTCAACAACGATTACAGAGAGAGCCTTTCCGCGGCAGGGCTTACTCTCTCGGGTACTTCGCCCGACGGCAGGCTTGTCGAGACGGTCGAAGTTACGTCGCACCCGTATTACGTCGGGTGTCAGTTTCATCCGGAATTCAAATCCCGCCCCGATAAAGCGCATCCGCTTTTCAAAGGGCTTATAGCAGCCGCGCTCGATAAATAATTTACTCAGGAGACAATCATGGAAAATTTCAAAGTGTCCGAAAGATTCGCCGAAAACGTCTTTACCGACGACGAGATGAAAAAACGTCTCACAAAAGAGGCTTACGACGAATTTCATCGCTGTATAGACGAAAACGTTCCGCTTACCCGTCCGCTTGCCGACGAACTCGCATCGGCGATGAAAGAGTGGGCAACGGAAAAGGGGGTAACCCACTACACCCATTGGTTTCAGCCGATGACAGGCGTTACCGCCGAAAAACACGAGGCCTTTATAGAACCGTCGAAAGACGGGGTTATAGAGCGGTTTTCGGGTAAAAACCTCATAAAGGGCGAACCCGACGCGTCGAGTTTTCCTTCGGGCGGACTGCGTGCGACGTTCGAAGCGAGGGGGTATACCTCTTACGACCCGAATTCATACGCTTTCGTCATGGGAACTTCGCTTTATATTCCTACGGTTTTCTGTTCTTACGGCGGAGAATCGCTGGATAAAAAAGCGCCGCTTTTAAGAAGCATAGAGACGCTTAACCGCAGCGCGTTGAGAACGCTCAGACTGCTCGGCGACACCGAGACGAAAAAAGTTACGGCAAACGCCGGTATCGAACAAGAATATTTTCTTATAGACAAGAGCGTTTACGAACAGAGAATAGACCTTATAGATTGCGGCAGAACGCTGTTTGGTGCAAAACCGCCCAAGGGGCAGGAACTCGAAGATCATTACTTCGGCAAAATCAAAGCGCGCGTGTGGGATTATATGAACGACCTCGACCGCGAACTGTGGAAACTCGGCGTATACGCCAAGACGAAACACAACGAAGTCGCGCCCGCACAGCACGAACTCGCGAATATTTACGCCGCCGTCAATACCGCCGTCGATCAGAATCAGATAACGATGTCGGTGATGAAGTCGGTCGCAAACAAACACGGAATGGTCTGCCTGCTCAACGAAAAGCCCTTTGCGGGGATAAACGGCAGCGGTAAACACAACAACTGGTCGCTTTCCACCGATTCGGGCGAAAACCTCTTCAAACCCGGCAAGAACCCCGCCGAAAACAAGAAATTCATGACGTTCTTCGCGGCGGTCGTGGCTGCCGTCGACGAATATCAGGATATGCTCAGGGTGTCTGTCGCGTCGCCCAGCAACGACAACCGTCTCGGCGGCAACGAGGCCCCTCCGGCGATAGTTTCGATGTTCGTCGGCACGGATATGGAAGACGTAATCGCGTCGTATTTAAGCGGCAAGGTTTGCGGCGAAAGGGTTAAGGCTCAGTCGAGGGTAGGCGGGAACATAGCCTACATGAAAGACGATACCGACCGCAACAGAACTTCGCCGTTCGCGTTTACCGGCAATAAGTTTGAATTCCGTATGTTGGGATCTTCCAACAGTATCGCATGCGCCAACATGATGCTTAACAGCGCAGTGGCGGAAAGCCTGAAGATCTATGCGGACAGACTGGAAAAAGCAGAGAATTTTGAAGAAACCCTTCATGCCATGATCCGCAAGACGATCAAAGATCACAAGAGGATTATTTTCAATGGAAACGGTTATGACGATGCATGGATAAAAGAAGCAACGGAAAAGCGCGGACTGATGAACTATCCGTCAACGCCGGACTGTATGCCGCATCTGCTGGATGAAAAAAATGTCAGGATGCTTACTTCACATAAAGTATTCTCCAAGGCGGAACTGGAATCAAGATGCGAGATTATGCTGGAAAACTACTGTAAGACGATCGTAATAGAAGCAAATACTATGGTGGATATGGTTAAAAGAGAGATCATTCCGGCTGTGGAAGCCTACGCAATGGAACTGGCAAGGACAGCTTCTGCGAAGAAACGTGTCGATGAGACATTGGCATGCCGTTATGAAAGCGGCCTGATAAAAAAACTCTCTACACTTACAGACCAGATGGCAGTCAGGACGGATGCATTGGAAACAGCTCTGATAGAACTTCAGTACGTG
>USHO01000101.1 GCA_900554485.1 uncultured Eubacteriales bacterium | reverse complement strand
GAAATTGCCTCTTCCGTCTTCGTCTGCCGTTTCCTCTTCCGCCGCGGCGGTCTCGGTATCGGTTTCGATTTCTATTGCGACTTCTTCGGGTTCTTTCTCCTGCTCCGCTACCGGCTCTTCGACAGGCGCGGCAACGACGAGCGGCGCAGACTCTTTAACGGGTTCTGCGGCAACCTCTGCCTGAGGCTTAGCCTCGACGACGGGCGTCGTCGATTTTCTGCGGCGTTCGTCCAAAACGATATCTCTCGTAACAACGGTTACGCAGAATATACCGATTATCAGAACGACCGCAATGAAACAAATCATCAATGCATACATTTTTTCTCGTCCTCCGATTTCGTTCTATTTTCCGTCAACGGTTTCGTCGGTGCGCTTTTCGGCTTTAAGTTCGGCAAGTTGCCGTTTCAGGTTCTCTATTTCGTCGTCTTTTTGCGACTGTACGGTTTTCAGTTTCTCTTTCTTGTCTTCGGACACCGCTTTCGCTATCCGTATTACCTGCAACACTATCATCAGCGCACACGGCACGATTATTATAAGGATTATCCCTACGGGTTGTCTCAACGCGTACACGCACAGCCCCAGAAAATAACTCTGCCCCGTAACCTTACCTATTACATAACTGTAACCGGGATTTGCGGTATCTATGACCTGCTGCACAACGCCGTCTTCGGAAGATTTGTTATCCCCTTCGAGCGTCAGCACATAGCCGCCGTCTTTGCGTTCGATATTCACCAGCCTGTGGGTTATCGTCTGCTGACCGCCCGAGCCTGTCTGATAATATCTGAAAGTCAGAACGTCGCCGACTTTCAGCGTTCCGTACCAGTCCTGCTTTTCGGCGTCGCTTTTGGGCGCGACTTTAACGAACACGCACGATTTTGTACGAATGCTTTTGATTTTATATCCGCTTACGTCGGTGTACTCGCTTTTTTCCATCGAGCCCGACAGAACGAATCTGAGTTGATAACCGAACACCGTAGCCGCGCCGTCTTCGCTTTTGTTCGACGACACCGTCACTATGACGGTGAACAGCGCGAATACAAGAATTATGCCGACAAGCACGTCTGCCGCTATACGGATTATCTTTTTAGCGACCGCGCCGCCGTTTTTTTTGTCTTCGGTTGAATTCATCGGTTCACCTGCCAAATATTATTCCGATATGCGCTGCGCCGACAGAATTATGTCGAACGACACCGTTTTGCCCTGCGCCTCGTTGCCGACGTCGATCGGCATTTCGTATTCGACGATTATGCCGCCAATATTTTCGCCGAGACGAATTTCGCCGCGTCTTAAAACGTCTGCCAGCAGACCGCTTGCAACGACGTCTCCGTTTTTCGTTTTTACCGTTACGTTTATGAAATCTTTAAGCATACCGTCGTCGGAATTTGCAAATTCGAGCGATACGCTGCAATCATCCGCCGACACTTTGACTTCGTAAGTCTCTTTACGCGTCGGGTAAAACCCTTCGAGTTCCACCGACAGACTTTCGGATTTTCCGCTCTGAAGGGTTACGGTCGTTTCTTCGGCGAGTTTTTTATTGTCATCGTTGACCATTATGCCCGTCGTTACGCCGATAAGCGACAACACAACGCAGGCAAGTATCAAAAGCGACTTGATTTTTCCCACTTTACACGACCTCCTTCGTCTTTCTTTATTATCTTATAAGCGGATTTTCTCGTCTGCAGACGAGAAAAGGGGTATCCCTTGCCATTTTGTAAGCAAAACTATTATACGCTTGTCCTAATTTCGGACGCATTATAGCACTGCAAAATACGGATGTCAACGTTTTTCGTGGCAGTTTTGTATACTTTTTTTATATAAAAATATATCGCATTCTGAAAAATTCGCATAAAACCTGAAATTTTATTCATATCGGCTCGTGAAAAAATTTCATCAACTATGTATTTTATGTCAAAAATAACAAATACGTCACAAAAAAACCGCCACGCGGCGGTTTTTTCGATACATCCGATATTAGTTTATTAAAACTCGATGTGCTTTATCCCATCTTTTTCGCTGTAACGGTAAAGCACGATCTTATGCCCTATCGTACATACGACTTCGGCGTCCAGTGCGTCCGCCAGATCGTCGGCGAGAAACCTCGCGTCGTCCTCTGCGTTTTTAAGCACGGTTATTTTTATAAGTTCGCGCGCGTCGAGCGCGGAAGAAAGCCCCGTAAGCATATTGTCGCTTATTCCGCCTTTACCTATCTGCCCTATCGGTTCCAGCGTCTGCGCCAACGAGCGCAGTTTACTTCTCTGTTTTGTCGTCATTTTTAATCTCCTGTTATAGTTTGTCGGTATTCCCGACGCCCGTATCGGCAAATCGCCGACACGAACGGTACGTTAATCGATATAGTCGAATTCGGTCGTACCGATAAGCACCGTGTCGCCGTCTTTTACGCCGAGTTTTCTGAGCGCATCGAGTACGCCGTAGTCTTTAAGCGTCTTATGCATATACGCAAGCGAATCCATATCGTCGAGTATTACGTTGCGTTCGAGCAGTCTCACGATAGGTCCGTCGACGACGTATACTCCGTCTTCTTCGTCGTAACGCGCTGTAAACTTTCTTACGTCCTCTTTTTCGTAACGGAATTCCTCGTGTTCGATCGGTTGCGGCGCAGGCATTTCGGCAAGCATCGAAAGCAGGTGTTTCACGAGTTCTTCGGTACCTTCGCCGTTTATCGCGCTTATCCCGAACACTTTGCGTCTGCCGTTTATCTTACGTCTGAACGCCTTTATGTTTTCTTCCGCGCCGTCGAGATCGCATTTATTCAACGCGATTATCTGCGGACGTCTGGCAAGTTCCTTGCTGTACGCTTTGAGTTCGGCGTTGATTTTCTTATAATCTTCGTACGGGTCTCTGCCCTCGCTGCCCGAAATATCGACGACGTGTACGAGAATCCTCGTCCTTTCGATATGACGTAAGAACTCTATGCCGAGCCCCGCGCCCTGCGCCGCGCCCTCGATAAGTCCGGGGATGTCGGCGCAGACGAAAGAATCGTCGTAATACCTTACCACGCCGAGGTTAGGCGACATCGTCGTGAAATGATAATTCGCGATTTTGGGTTTCGCCGCCGAAACTTTCGACAACAACGTAGACTTACCGACGTTAGGAAACCCTATAAGTCCGACGTCGGCTATTATTTTGAGTTCGAGTATTATCTTTCTCGGTTCGGTCTTTTCGCCTGCCTGCGAAAAGTGCGGCGCGTGTCTGCGCGCGGTACAGAAGTGCAAATTGCCCTTTCCGCCGTTGCCGCCCTCGAGGACGAGTTCCGTCTGACCGTTTTCGTACATATCGCAGATTATCCTGCCGCTTTCCGCGTCCTTAACGACCGTACCGAGCGGAACGTTGATATACACGTCTTCGCCGTCTTTGCCGTGGCACTTGTTCGTGCCGCCTTTGCCGCCGTTTTCGGCGACGTATTTGCGTTTATACATAAAGTCTATAAGGCTGGATCTGTGCCTGT
>USHO01000100.1 GCA_900554485.1 uncultured Eubacteriales bacterium | reverse complement strand
CGGTACGTTCGGCGTATACGACGTTGCGACGCTCTCGTCCGCGTTTCGTTTTTACGGAGTAAAGACTGCGTCGGCGGTCAAACTGGACGACGGAAGTTTCTGTCTGGCGACGGTGACCGACCGCGGCGGCGCGGAGATACGCTTTGTAACGAAAAGCGGCGAAGAAATACGAAAATTTACGCTCGGTAAAGGCTACGTCGCGTTCGCGGCGAGAAAAAACGGCGGCGGAGCGATAGTCTATGCGGCGAAAAACGCAAGACTGAAAGAAATCTCGGTTACGTCCGACGGGGTTGCCGAAGTCCCTGCGCAGATCAGGTGTATCGGTTTGAGTTACGCCGAATACGGCGACGTGAAATTGCTCGGCGTAAGAAATCCTTACGGATACGAATACGTTTACGAGGTGGAATGATGACGGTGAAAAAACGGACGGGTTTAGGCAAAAAAGACGTAGTCGCGGTCTGCGCCGCAAGCGTACCGACGGTCGTTTTCGGTATCGGCGGCGAATGGTTCGCGCGGAAGACGAGCGACCGTAAAGAAAGCGGACTCAAAGCGATAGGCGGCGTCGACGCGGCTATAATAATCGGAGACAAGACCGTGGTCTGTTCGGACGACGAGTTGAAGATACTGTAAAATCGGAGGTAAATAAAAATGAATATCAGAGTATCGGCGAAAGACGTTTTAAGCCTTATGAGCGCGTCCGCCGGGGAGAATAAAAAAAGTGAAGACAAACAACGCGAGGCGAAGACTGAAAAGTCTGAAAAGACGTACAACGCGAAGAAAGACGCGCTTTACGACAAACTCGAAAAAATAACGCGGGATTACGAGAAAAAGGACACGCGGACCTATAACGGCACGGTCGTGCCCGATCTTAAAGAGAAGACATACGACGCGCCGACCGACGAAGAGATTACCGCTTACGTTACGGCGGAAGAGAAGTCCGCGACAGCCGATAAAAAGGCTAAGGCGGAAAAGACCGCGGCAGACAAAAAAGCGGCGTTGTCGGCGAAAATCGACAGCGTGAATTCCGACGTCGGTGAAACCGAAAAGCGTATAAACGCCGCTTACGACGCGGCGAAAGAAAACGCGTCGAACGAGGCATTAAAGCGCGGTATAGCGCGTTCTTCGATAGTTTCGGAACAACTTAAAGAGTTGGACGAGGGCAGAATCGAAGACGTTGAAAACGCGTATGAAAACGGCAATCGCAGAATATCCGCCATAAACGACGAGATAGACGAATTGTCGTCGGGGCTTACGGACGCGCTCAACGTGCTCGACATAGACGAGGCGGTGAGGATAAACGAGCGGATCGTAAAACTTAAAGACGAAAGAGAGAAAAAACAGAACGAAGTTCTCGAATACAACAACGCGTTGAAAGAGAAAAAAGCCAGATTGCTTACGCAACTCGGCGGAATCGATCCGACGGAAGAAAATTCCGACGAATTCGTAAACGCCCGGGCGGAAAAATTCCGCGCGCTGTACGATTATTACAGAAAATCGGCAGACGCGGCGACGGAAACCGCCGAAGATAAAAACAGAATAGAAAAGTACGTCGGCGGCGACGGATACGAGTATCTTCGCAGGATGCTCGGGCTTTAAGCGGTCGGCAAAACGGATCGGGAAGGACAGAGTTTCTCCCGCTCCGTTTTTCGTTTACGGCGATTTCGTTTGAAAAATTTGAAAAAAAAACGGCTGATTGCGTTTTTTCTTTTACTTTTACCGTCTTATATGGTAGAATATTTATACTAGGAGTGTTATATTCTGTTATGAAGAAAATTTTAGCGGGCGTTGCGTCCGTCATGGCGGCGGCGATCGTCCTTACGGGGTGTTCCGCGAATACTAAAAACTTCGGCGCGACGTATTTCGATAAAAATGCGTCCGATTCGGGCGTGGCGAGCGTAAACGAAAGGCTCACCTACGACGTCTACTCTTTCAGAGACGAAGACCCGCGCGGAAACACCGACAAATTCGGTAAAATCGCCGCGCTTAACGAAAAACTGACATTTAACGTAAGCGAACAGTCGTCTTACGTTACGACGATAAAGACGTCGGGCGACGGCGAGTATTATGTGTTTACTTCGACGCTTAAAGTCAAGGGCGCGTACGTTTATGATACGGATAAGGAATACGCAGTCGACGACGAAACCGTGACCACCGTCGAATTCAAAGGGATAGGCTCGAAGTTCAAGCCGATTTCGGTAAAGAGAACGGCTACGAACGTCGTTCCGCTGTCCGTTGCGCCGACTTCCGAAAACGATTTCGTCAGGCTTGCCTATACTTATACGGTCGATTACGGCAAGAACGCCGTAATATCCGTCAGCGCGGACGACGAGCAAAGCAAAGATTATTTTCAGGCTCAGACCCGCAAAGATACGGTGATTAAAAAATACGATAAAAAGGAATTCGTCGAAAACGACATTCTGTTTACGGTATTCCGCAACTTCGACTATACGTCGGGATTTTCGTATTCGTTCAACACTATCGACGCGATCTCGCAATCTCTTACTTCGGTTACGGCAAGTACGGTATCCGCGTCGACCGATAAATCGCCCGTAACGTTGCTTAAAATGAGAGATACCAGACTTTACGGCAGGTCTGTACCCGCATTCAATGCCGTCGGCATAAAATTCGCCACGACCGGCAGATACGCAAGGACTTTCGCTTATTGCTACTATGCCAACTCGGTAAACTGGAACGGCGAAACCGCCGCCGAAGAAAAGACCGACGACGGTAATCAGACCAGAAGAGTTCCCGCGCTGATTGCTCAGCCGTCGATACACAATACGGGTTATCTCGTTTTCGCGCTTAAATCGGCGGAATAACGAGACGAACGAAAGCATATATTATATCGAATTATTACCGCGCGGCAAACAGCGTCCTCGCGGCGGGAGGTATAATATATGTTGAAAGCAGAATATCAGACGATAAAATGCGAACGCGCCGCGTCGGCGGAAGTGAGGACTTCCGCGGAGGCGGCGCTCAGAACGCCCGAAGAAGTCAAAAAACCGATTTCGGTTTCGGCTGCGGCATTCGTAACGGCGACCGAAGACAGGGGCGAGACGACGCACGTTAAGGCGCAGGTGGCGTTCAGACTCGTCTACCTTGCCGAAGACGGATATAAAAAATGCGAAACGCAAGCCGATATACAGGCGGAAATTCCGCTCGGCAACGCCGCGGTTATCGTAAAAACCGAAGACGCCAGAGTTACTCTGTCGGGCGACGGATACGTCGCGCGGTGCTCGGTGACGTTTGTCGGCGAAGGGACGAAGACCGAAGAGGTTAAAACCGTAATCGGCGGAGACGGACTTATAGTAAAAGAGACGGCGATATCCGTCGACGAAAGCGTAGGGCGGAATTTCGACGAATTTACCGTTTCCGACGAATTTGAAACGGGGTATTCCATAAGCGAAGTGCTGGCGCACGGTCAGTCGGTAAGAATCAAGAACGTCGAAAGCGGAGTGTCGCGCGTAGTCGTGAGCGGCGAGGTCGACGTGGAAGTAAAG
>USHO01000099.1 GCA_900554485.1 uncultured Eubacteriales bacterium | reverse complement strand
GGGACGTCTGCCGTCGGCGTAGTCTCCGTCCTTGCGGAACGTCGTTATCTCATACGGTATCTTATCTTTTACGAGTGTAACCGTGCCGTGTTTCAACCCCGTCGGAACGATCGTCTCGCCGTCGAAGACCCCGATAACCTCTTCGGGCAACGCCGAAGTCGCGATGTCGTAGTCGTGCGGGGTTTTGCCCTCGAGCAAATCTCTGACGCAACCGCCGACCGCATAGGCTTTATAGCCTTTTTCGCCGAGACGGCGGATGACCGCCGCCGCGCCGTCATCGAGTTTAATCATTCGGTCTGATTGCGATCGCCTCGGCAAAAGCGGCGATTTCTCCCCTGACTTCTTCGCGGACGGTATCGTTCAGATATTCGTGCCTGACTTCGGGATAAATTATCTTTTCGACGGAACGCACGCCGACTTTAACCTTATAAAAGCGATAGAGTTTGTCAACGATTTTACCGTAACCGCCGACCGGGTCTCCGTCGCCCGCTATAAGCAGAATCGGCAGTTCTTTCGGTATGCGTTTATAATTTTTAGCCTTGTAGACCTTAGGCAACCCGCTGAAAAAACTCTTATAGAAATTGTTTGAAAGCGTAAAGTTGCAGTCCCACGACTTTTCGTAACGTTCGCACTCGTCCTTTATCTGCGAAATGAAAGTCGTTCCGTCGTCGTATTTTTTGTTATACGCGTCGAACGAAAGTTTCTTTATGAGTTCGGCGGGTTTATCGCCGCGCCCGAAAAAGCAATTCCACTTTGCGACTATCCTTGCCGCCACCACCGAAAAATCGTTAAGGTACGCGCTGCCGCCTATGACCGCGCCGTCGACGGTGTCGCCGTAGCGTTCGATATACGCCTGCGTCAGAAACGAACCGTAACTGTGTCCGAATATAATGTACGGAAGATCGGGATATTTCTCGCGGTACGCTTTATTGAGTGCGGCGAGGTCTTTAAGAGTGTCGTTCCACATATCGCCGTCGGCATAACCGCGTCTGTCAGGATCGGTCTCTCCGTGTCCGCGGTGGTCGTCGGCGACGACGATGAACCCGCGCGCGGACATAAATTCCGCGAAAGCAGAATAGCGATCGCTGCTTTCCGCCATGCCGTGCGAAATCTGCATTATTCCTTTGGGTTTTTCGGCAAGCCATTCGCGATAAGTAATCGTCTTGCCGTCGTACGCCGTAAAAGTCAGTTTGTTCATATCAGGCACCTCTCTATACTTTTTTTCCATTCTCTGTAATATCTTTCGTACTTTTCATCCCGTTCGGGCTCGAACGTCCGTTCGTCTTTGACATTATTTTTCAGGTCTTCCACGGTAAAAATCCCAAGCCCTATTCCGCACAGATACGCCGCGCCGAGTGCGGTACTTTCCTTTTCTGCGGGACGTATAACCTTTTTGCCCAGAACGCTTGCGATAAATCCGGTCAGAAAATCGTTGACCGACGCCCCTCCGTCGGCGCGCAATGCGGTCAGTTTTATTCCGCCGTCCTTTTCGGCGACGTCCGCAAGATCTCTTGTCGAATACGCCATCGATTCGAGCGCCGCTCTGGTTATGTGCGCTTTTGTCGACCCTCTCGTAAGCCCGGAAATTACGCCGCGCGCGTCTCCGCGCCAATACGGCGCGCCCAACCCCGTGAATGCGGGTACGAAATACACCCCGCCGTTATCCGGAACGGACTTTGCGAGTTTTTCGCTGCCCGAAGACGACTGAAAAAATCCGAGGTTATCACGCAGGAACTGAATAGAACTGCCCGCGTAGAATACGCTGCCCTCATACGCGTAAACCGTCTTATCGCCTATTTTATATCCGACAGTAGTAAGAAGACCGCCGTCGGATATAAGCGGCGAAGAGCCTATGTTGCAAAGCAGGAACAGCCCTGTACCGTAAGTCGCCTTGCTGTCGCCGTCGTCGAAACAACGCTGACCTATGAGCGCGGCTTGCTGATCGCCCGCGATACCGCAAACGGGTATAGGCACTCCGTTATAGACGAACTCGCCTACTTTTTCGTCGCACGCGACTATCTTCGCCAGCGAAGACCGCGGAATGCCGAAAAGTTCCAGCAGTTCGTCGTCGTAATCGAGGGTTTTAAGGTTCACCAGCATCGTGCGCGACGCATTCGTTATATCCGTGACGAACACTTTGCCGCCGGTCAGTTTATAAATCAGAAAACTGTCTACCGTTCCGAATAATACTTTATCCTCTTTAAGTCTCTCGTTTACGGCGGGAACGTTGTCGATCAGCCATTTTATCTTGCTCGCCGAAAAATACGCGTCGGGCAAAAGTCCCGTTCTTTCGTGCAGAAACCTGCCGTGCGTTTCGCCGAGTCTACGCATATATTCCGCCGTGCGACGACATTGCCATACTATGGCGTTGTAAAGCGGCTTGCCCGTTTCTTTATCCCACGCGATTACGGTTTCGCGCTGATTCGTTATGCCTATGCCGGCAATCTCATGTATATCGTCCGCGCTTTCCAGCACCTCAACCAGCGAAGAAAGCGTTTCGGCGTAAATCTCGTTTGCATTTTCTTCGACGAAAGACGGCTCGGGGTAGAACTGCTCTATCGGCGAAGACTTCTGCATTATTATTCTGTCCGTTACGACGTCGTATAAAACCGCGCGGGTACTCGTCGTTCCCTCGTCCAGCGCGACTATGTATCTTTTCATCTGCTCCTCCCTTGCCGTTACGTTTTCATTTTACTATATATTTCAATCAATTTCAAGTCAATTCGTTAAAAAATTACGCATATTATATTATTATGAATAAAAATAGTATAGTTCTGACGGGCGGAGGCACCGCGGGACACTGTATTCCGTGTCTGTCGCTTTTGCCCGAACTCGAAAAATCGTTCGACAAAATCTATTACATCGGCAGCGAAAACGGAGTCGAAAAAAAACTTGCGACCGATGCGGGGCTGACATATTTTTCGGTGCCGTGCGTAAAACTCGTAAGAAAACTCACGCTTAAAAACCTTGCCGTTCCGTTTACGCTGGCAAAAGGAGTAACCGAGGCGAAAAAACTCCTTGAAAAAATCAGACCGGACGTCGTATTTTCAAAGGGCGGGTACGTCGCGCTGCCCGTTTGTCTGGCGGCGGAAAAACTGAAAATTCCGACGGTTCTGCACGAGTCGGATTTAAGTCTCGGACTTGCAAACAGACTTGCGCGAAAAAAAGCGACGCTGCTTTTGACGGGGTTCGGGCAAACCGCCGAAAACTATCCCCGCGCGGTATTCACAGGCAACCCTTTGCGCAGAGAATTACTGCAAAAACGCGACCGCAGAGCGATTATCGATAAATACGGCTTTAAGGAACAAAAGCCCGTTCTGTTGGTTATCGGCGGAAGTCAGGGCGCAGGTAAAATCAACGACGCTCTGAGAAACTCGCTCGACAAACTGCTTGAAAACTTCTGCATTCTGCACATTGCGGGCAAAAACAAGACGTCCGGAATAAAGCGCGACGGATATTACGAAACCGAATACGTTTCGGATATGGGCGCGGCGTTCGCGGCGGCGGAC
>USHO01000098.1 GCA_900554485.1 uncultured Eubacteriales bacterium | reverse complement strand
ACATATACCGCAATTTCCAACGGTTTATAACCTTTCAGCTCACCGTAAACGTAACGTCGATGCTGACGGTTATACTCAGCCTTGCGCTCGGGTTCGACAATCCGTTCAACGCGGTTCAACTGTTGTGGATAGACATAATAATGGACGGACCGCCCGCGCTTACGCTTGCGCTGGAATCGGGCGGCGGAGCGGAGATGAATGCCCGCCCCGTAAGACGGACGGATAACATTTTAAGCAAAACGATGATGATAAAAATCGTCCTTCACGGTGTTTATATGGCGGCGGTGCTGATCGCTCAGTACGCGTTCGATATTCTCGGCGTCGGCAGCGAAAAGACCCTTACGGCGGTCTTCTGTCTGTTCGTTACCTTCCAGCTTTTCAACGCGTTTAATTGCCGCGCCGTCGGCAGCGAAAGCCTGACGAAATCGTTTATGAAAAACAAACTTATGGTCTGTGTTTTCATGGTCGTGTTCGCGTTTCAGGTGCTTATGACGCAGGTCGCGGGCGGATTTTTCAGAATAGTACCGCTTACCGCGGCGGAGTGGCTTAAAATAATCGCGCTCGGGTTCACAACCGTGCTTTTTGCCGAAATATATAAGTTTTTCTACCGTGCGGTTAAAAAACGCGGAAAAATATCGCTTGTGAAAATAAATTAAAGCCGACAAAAAGCATACACTATGTCTATGAGAGAAATAAAAGTAACCGAAAGCGGCGACGGAGCGGAAAATATCGGCTACGTCGGGCGCGGGCTGGCGGGATTTCTGGCAGATTTCAACGGTGACGCAAGGGTTTCGCTGGACGAAAAACGGTCGACGCTGACGCTCAGAATAAACAAGGATTACGCCGATCTGTTCAGGGGCGAGGTCGAAGATCGCATCGCCGACGTTATAGCCGTAAAATATAAGTATGCGTACTTCCGTAAGTTCGTAAGGTTCGACGGACTCGACGAATTCGAGACCGAACTGTTGCGCGCCGCGCTGATAGCCGCCGATCTAGATGAAGATAAAAAATACATCGTAAGGCGTCTCAGAAATTTCGACGAATACGCGATAGACGGAATATATAATTTCCGGCTTGCTCCGCTAAGACGCAAGTGGAACGATATTGTCGGGTATATCCCGCCGTATTTCACCAACGGGCAACTCAAAGATTTCGTAAGATACCTGCTCGGCGAGAAACGGGGTAAAAAAGTCATCGTCGAAGACGGAGAGGTTTACGACGCAAACTATAACAAACTCGACAGAGTGTCGCTGACCGACGGCGGGGAAGACGGCAGAATAATCCGCGAAGTTTTGCTTTCCGCCAGCGGTAAGGCGATCGTGAGGGGAAAAATTCCTGAGACCGACGAAAAATATATCCGCATGTTCTTTGCCTCTCACGCCGTTTTCTATCCGTCATAACGCCGTCGTTTTTGCGGCGTATACGTTTTCGGCGTTGACTTTTATGCGTCGGTTGTGATAAAATAACGACAGAGGAAAACACGATGGATTTATTGCAGGCTATAAAAGAAAGACATTCCGTGCGCTCGTATACGGACAGAAAAATCGAAGGCGAAACGCTCGATGCGCTGAGGGCGAAAATAAAAGAAACGAACGAAGAGAGCGGGTTGAACATGCAACTCGTACTCGACGAAGAAAAGGCTTTCGGCGGACGAATGGCGCATTACGGGCATTTTGAAAACGTAAAAAATTATATCGCCGTTATCGGCGAAAAGGGTGCCGATTTAAGCGAAAAAGCGGGTTATTACGGCGAAAAAGTCGTGCTTTACGCGCAGACGCTCGGGCTTAATACCTGTTGGGTGGCATTGACGTACGGCAAGGTAAAAGACGCGTATCTCGTCGGAAAGGGCGAAAAACTTCTGCTCGTGATAGCGATAGGTTACGGAGCGACTCAGGGAACGGCGCATAAAAGCAAGCCGATAAAATCGGTGATAAAAACCGATACCGAGCCGCCCGCCGAATTCATTGACGGCGTAAACGCCGCTTTGCTTGCGCCTACGGCGATGAATCAGCAGAAATTCACGTTTACGCTTAAAGACGGTAAGGTCGGCGTCAAAGCCGGCGCAGGTTTTTATACGAAAGTCGATGCGGGTATCGCCGAATATCATTTTGAACTGGGTTCGGGATACGTCTTATGAACGAACCGTGATCCGGCATCGGATAACCGACAATAAAAACGCCGACGCGAAATTCGCGTCGGCGTTCTGGTCTACCTGACTGGGGTCGAACCAGCGGCCTTGAGAGTCGGAGTCTCACGCTCTATCCAACTGAGCTACAGGTAGATAACGGTATTACTTACTACATTATATCTTTTTTTCGTTTAATTTTCAAGCGTTAAGCGTCGGTTTGGCAAAAAATATTTGACTTAATGCGGGCTATATTGTAAACTTATAGCCGAGGTAAATTATGGATAAGAAAACGGTCGTCGTGGGTTTAAGCGGCGGGGTTGACAGTTCGGTTGCCGCTTTGCTTCTGAAAGAACAGGGCTACAACGTCATAGGGCTGTTTATGAACAACTGGGAGGAAACCGATGACAGCGGTTGCTGTACCGCAGAGGCGGATTACGCCGACGTAAGGCGGGTAGCGTCCGCGATAGGCATTCCGTATTACGGCGTTAATTTCGCAAAGGAATATTACGATCGCGTGTTCAGATATTTTTTATCCGAATACGAAAAAGGCAGAACGCCCAACCCCGACGTGCTTTGCAATCGCGAAATAAAATTCGGTCCGTTCAAGCGTTATGCCGAAGAACTCGGGGCGGATTATATCGCGACGGGGCATTACTGCGGAATAAAACACGAAAACGGCGTTCACTATCTTATGAAAGCCGCAGACCGCAACAAAGACCAGACGTACTTTCTCAACCAACTTTCTCAGGAACAACTTTCAAACGTATTGTTTCCGTTGGAACGCCTCACAAAACCCGAAGTGAGAAAAATCGCCGAAGAAAACGGACTCGCGACCGCAGAAAAAAAGGACAGTACGGGTATATGCTTTATAGGCGAACGTAATTTCAGAAAATTTCTGATGAATTACATCCCCGCGAAAGAGGGCGACATAAAGACTTACGACGGCAGGACGCTCGGCAGGCATTGCGGACTTATGTATTATACTATAGGTCAGCGCAAGGGGTTGGATATAGGCGGACAGGCGGGCGACGCCGGCAGGTGGTTCGTCATCGAGAAGGATATGAAAAACAACATCCTTTACGTCGCGCACGGCGAAGAAGATAAACTCTATTCAAAAGGGCTTATAACCGGCAAAATCAATTTTATACCGGAAGTTCCGTCCGAAAAAGAATTTGAATGTTACGCTAAATTCCGCTATCGTCAGGACGATCAGAAAGTGTCGGTTAAAGTGCGGGCGGACGGGTCGACGGAAGTCGTATTTGCCGAAAAACAGCGCGCGATTACCGAAGGGCAGTATTGCGTGTTCTACGACGACGAAAAGTGCCTGGGCGGCGGAGTTATAGAAAAGGCATTGTTTTGATTTTGATATATCGAATTGTTTTTTGTAAACGACCATAAGAGAGCGGCT
>USHO01000097.1 GCA_900554485.1 uncultured Eubacteriales bacterium | reverse complement strand
TCCGCCGTTATCGGATTTTCCCCCTTTCCGCCACCTGACAAAGCGCCGTCGGGCGTTGTTTTGCCGTAACCTGCGGAAATCCCCGCTTCCAACGCTTTCAGCCTTTGACTGCGCCTTGTAAATTCGGCCTCAAGACGTTCGTAAGCGCGATACAGAGCGTCAACGCTCGCGAATTTGCCTATCGTCGATCGGTCGCTTGTCGCGTTCTCTTTCTTTTCCGCCTCCGCGGTGTACGCCGCGTCCGTATCGACCGCATTCGTTTTCTGCTCCATAATTACCTCCCGTAAATTTTAATTTTCCGCCGCGGCGGAAGTTGCCGATCCCGCAAGCCGCGCCTTATGCTCTCTTAAATGGGCGAGCGCGTTTTCTTTCGCGGTCGGATCGTTCCTTACGTCTTCGCTGTCGGAAGACAACAGGAATCTCGTGTGTTCGGCGACGTGCAGAGCGTGGTCGTCGTATTCGTCGACGGCGGTCGGGTGCTTAAACCCCGCCACGTTCTCACTCTCCGCCTTGTTAATATGCAGTTTTTCGAGATCGAGAGCGTTGTCTATCGAACCGAACCCCAGCATTTCAAGCACTTTGGCTTTCGTGCGTTCGTTCATTTTACCCGTCTCGTCCGACAACAGCCCGGTCTTAATAAGGTCGTAAACCGCGCTCTTTTTCTGAGCGGGCGTGAACGACAATTCGTTCTCGGTATCGAACACCACGTCGTCGCTGGACAGATCCGACGCCTTGAAATAAAACATCTCTACCTTGCCGGTCTCGCCCGAACTCTTCATTATGCGACTGCCCGTAGCAAACTGTCTGAACAATCTTATTATCTGTTTTCCCATCTCTTTGACCGCCGCCCTGACGCTTTCGCCCGACGCGGTCATACGCGTATCTTCCTGTTCTATAAGAAGTTGCAGCGCAACGCCCGAAGTCACCGCCCCGTTAGCCGACGCCGACCTGGAAAATTCGCTGACGCCGCTTATAAGTATGAATTCGTTCAGAAGTCTGTCTTCTTCATAAGAAAGATCGTCGGGCACGTTGCCCGTACCCATTATCGACGGAGGATTCGTCCCCTGACGATAAACGATTATCTTGCCGGGCGAAAGCCCCTCTTCGGCGAGGTCGTCCGTATCGACCGACCCGTCTTCGACGGTAATTACGCCCATGCTGAGACGATTGAGAAATTCCTGCTTTCTGTTTTTCACGGCATTGTACGCCCTCTGCACGGGTATCAGCCTTTCGACCATAGACGAACCGAAAAACGAGCCTGCCTGCGCTATCGCGGTCTGCCTTATAAACGGAATTTCGCGACGCCCTTCCGCGCCGTTTATAAACGGCAATTCGCCGATATGCAGTATCTTTTTATCCGCCGCTACGATCAGTCTGCCGTTCGGATACGCCGCGCTTGGTCTCTCGTATTTTTCAATCAGCAAAACGGCGTCGTGCAATACGCTCCTGCCGCCGCCGTTTCCCGTCCCGGACGAAAACACTTCGACGTCTCCGCCGTTCACCGCGACTCCGTAAGCGCGGAAAATCTCGTCGGCGCGAACCGCTCTTGCGTGGATAAGGCTTTCGACTTCTTCCATACTTTCCGCGCAAAGCGAATCGGGGAATATCTCGAAAGGCGATACCGCCTCGACGCGCACGTCGCCTTCGTATACGGGTTTGCCGTCTTTCGTGCCGGTTTTTCTGCCAGCCGAATTATCCCACGTCACTTTATAAAAAGCCGTGCCGCAGGTCTCGCTCCATACGGTCGCGCGGAATATCTCGTCGTCGATATTAAGCCTGCCGTAAGACGAATTAAGAACCGCCGTAGTCAGTTTCGCGGTCTTCACGTCGCTCTCTTCGCTGCCGGATGCCCTTACGCTCATTACGGGGCGGACTCTCGTAAGCCGAGCCACGCGCGAATCCATAATGGGCGCGATATGATTGTAACAGTTCCTGTCCTGCCAGTAATAATATTTGTCCTCTTCTTCGACTTCGCCGTTAGCCGCGATTTCGCAATACTGTCTGCCTGCAAGATAATTCAGATTTAATTCCCACTGCCGCTCTATCTGTCCGCGCTCGCGCTGACGCGAATAAAAGTCATCGTATAAGGCGTTTATCATGTCTTCGTAAAAAAATTCTTTCTCTTTACTTTTTGCTTTCATCCGTGTTGCCTCCGCGCTTTTGCCTGCAGAATTCAACCGCCAGCGCGTCGTAGAGTTTTTCCGCGCAGTCGCGGCATAGCCTCAACTGCGCGTATTCGCCGTTGAGGTAAATTTCTCTTTCGACCATATTGTCGCAACCGTCGGTATCGCATTTCAGATCGAGTTTAATTTTTGTCACCGTCATTTATCTTCTCCTTTATAATTTTCAAAAGTTTCTTTTTTTGCGTTTCGAGTTCCTCGTCGGAAAGCGCGGACAAGTCTTCGTTTCCGCCGTCAAGCCCCAGCAAGAGTTTTATGGCGGATATATCCGGCGGAACGGGTTTCGTCGTAACCTTCCGCTTTACCAGTACGAGGTCTCCGTCGTTATCGGAATACTCTTCGACGGTTTCGGAACTGTCGTATCCGACCGCCTTTTTATAAAGAGCCTCTTTCAACGCATCCTGTTTGTTCTTCCGAGTTTTCTTGGTCACATTCCGCATTACCCTCCCGATTTTATTTTTCGCGAGACAACAAAAAACAACTATCGAAACAATAGTTGTTTTTTCTTTTCGGTCTCCCGAATTTATTTACCGAGACGCATAATAACACGGAATTCCCGAAAGTCAATATACGACTGACGGTTTTTATAAAGTTTTTTTCAGATTATAACGATAATCGCCGACCTTTTACGTTTTATATACTTTCACATTCCGATCGGGAATAAACGCCTTATCGCCACGCTTATAGACAATGCCATAAAATACGAACCGTCAGGCGGAGAAGTCCTTATAACCCTCGCACAATCGGGGCTGAAAGCGGAATTCGCGGTAAAGAATTACGGGTCGGTCATTGCCGAAGAAGATATTCCGCATCTGTTCGACAGATTTTACCGCGCCGACAAATCGCGCTCGACCGACGGCGTCGGTTTAGGTCTTGCCATTGCGAAAAACATAGCAGACAATCACGGCGGTACGCTGAAAGTTACGTCGGGCGCAGGTATCGGCACGACTTTCAAAGCCGAATTCCAGTGTCGCCGTCGCGGGCATAGCAGGACAAGAGCAATACAAAACAAATGCGTCAGACTTTAATATTTTCGTTGCGAAAGCCGTATTCGGGTCTTGCGATTATCAGTCGAAAAACAAAAGCACGCGTTGCCCGGAAAGGCAACGCGTGCTTTATTATATTATATAGGTTATCAATACATTTCGACGTATTCTTCGCGCTCTGCGCCGACGGATACATACTTGATTTTGCAACCGACCGCTTTTTCGAGGTACTCTACATACTTCAACGCGTTCTCGGGCAAATCTTCTTTCTTGCGGCACTTCGAGATGTCGCAGTTGAACCCGTCGAGATATTCGTAAATCGGCTTTGCGTTTTCGAGGTCTTCGCCGAACGGGAACTTCTCTACTCTCTTGCCGTTTACCTCATACGCCACGCATACGGGAATCTTCTTCAGATACGAAAGTACGTCTATCTTGGTCAGCGCGATACAGGTTGCGCCCTGCATCTTCACACCGTAACGAGACGCAACGACGTCGAACCCGCCGACTCTTCTCG
>USHO01000096.1 GCA_900554485.1 uncultured Eubacteriales bacterium | reverse complement strand
TAAAATAACATAAGAGCCATAAAAAGTTCCGTAGTCGGACTTTTGACTTCGCTTAAACGATTTTTCCATTCCCCCTTCGTTGGGGTGAGGCAAAAGTCCGATAAACGGATAAAAGTTCGTTTACATATAAAACCGATATTTATCGCAAGGGGCGCTTGCGAAAATATAAATACAAAAACATTTTTTAAGGAGCAAAAAAATGAAAAAGTTCAAAAAAGTAGTTCCCGCACTCTGCGCATTGCTTGTCAGTGCCGTTATGCTCGGATCTTCCACTTACGCATGGTTCTCCATGAACACCAAGGTTACCGCAAAAGGAATGTCCGTAACCGCGCAGTCGAATTCTACTTATTTGGTAATCAGCAAAAATACTACTCTCGGAACAGATATATCGGCATCCTTGAACGGAGACAATGCTGTCGGAGGAATCGGAAATGCTAAAACCAGTGTTTATCCTTGTGCAAAAGCAACGAAGGATATTAAAGGCACTGAAATAAAAGCCGGTGAATGGTATTATGCTGCAAGTAAAGACAGGGATGATGCCGGTGCTATCGGGGACGGGGCTTTAGGAACCAACACTTTAACTGCAACCAAAATTGGCGATAGGCTTACTACTGATTATCAGGTTACCTACACTTTCTACATAGGTCTTTCCGGCGAATCCAAGGCAATGGATAACGCGACGATAAAAGTTGACGCTGCTGATGCAACTGCAGGTGATTCTTCTGCTGCATTAAGTAAAGGGTTGAGTGCAGAGGTTAAAATCGGCGAAAAGAATGCGGTAACTCTGAAAGGTGGTACAACAAATGCAAATGTTACAGGTGTCAACCTTAGTACTACTGCTATTACCGTAACTGTAATGGTTTATATTGACGGTAATAATGCAAATGTTACATCTGCGGCTACCGATTTAAGCAATCTTACCTTAAATCTTGCGTTTTCTATTGTTCTTGCCTAATCAGATATTATGATGATATGTCTCGCGGCGGAAATTTCCGCCGCGGGATAAAATCTTATAAAAACGCCGTTGCGCCCTCGGCAGAATACGTCATAAAGAAACAAAACATCATTGCGTCAATCGCCGAATAGCGATAACACGGCAATCTACTTTTTTATTTTGTCATAGCAACTCCGCATATTTTTTATATGTCATTGCGAGAAGCATAGCGACGGAACATTAGTATAATCATTGTCATTGCGAGACCCGCTTGCGGGTCGTGGCAATCTCCTTTGTTATACACTGTCATTGCGAGGAGCATAGCGACGTGGCAACCTTAGGCAGGTCGCCCCCTCTTCGTCACGCTGCGCGTGCCACCTCTCCCGTTTCATCGGGAGAGCTTACTCCCGGAAGGGTGAATTACCGCGGAGCAAATGACAGATAAAATTCCGACAAGGAAATTAAGGGAATGGAAAAAACTCAGAAATCAAAAACAAAAAAAGTAATCGGCATAGTGGTGAACGTCATACTCTGGCTGTTCGTTATATTTGCCGTATTCGTTACTATAATAGCCGTTTCCGCCGGCGCGAACAAAAAAGGCGTTCCTACCGTCGGCGGCAAGTGCTATTTAAGCGTAGAGTCCGAATCGATGAACGCAAGCAAGCCCGATTGGGTTGCGAGCGATAAACCGAGCGGGTTCAAAAAAGGGGATCTGATAATCGGCGAATATATAGCCGACAATGCGTCCGCCGTGAATAATCTGGAAGTCGGCGACGTAATTACTTTTGAAACGAGCGTAAACGGCGTGGTTATCCGTAACAGCCACAGAATAATCGAAGTGCATTATCTGGCTGACGAAACGACGGTCGATTACGTTGTAACGCAGGGCGATAACAACGCCACGAGAGACGGCGACCCCGTCTACGCGAACAAAATAATCGCGAAGTATACGGGTAAGAAAATTGCCGCCATGGGCGGAGCGTTATCGTTTTTAAGCTCGAAAACAGGTTTCGGTTTGTGCATATTATTGCCGTTGGGATTGTTTTTCGCTTATGAACTCGTAGTATTTATACTTACGGTCGTAAAAGTGAAGAACGACGGCAAGAAAGTCATTTCCGTCGAAGACGAAGAGATGATTAAGCGCAAAGCGGTAGAAGAATATTTACGTCAGAAAGCGGCAGAAGAAGAGAATTCTTCCGAAGATCAGGCGCAGTAATTTCGGCATAAATGGGTATTTACTTTTGTGGTAGTACCCTGCCGGGAGAATAGTAAAAGAAAAAATAAGGTAAACTATGAATAACGGAATCTTAAACGGGCTTTTAGCCTCGAACAGCGGCTTTTTATACGGGTTTTTAACCTGGTTCAAAGCCTTTTTCGGAAATATGCTTAGCGGACTATTGAGTATATTCAAAGGTCTGTTCGACGGTATAGTTCAGATATTCAATTTCCCGTATTATTTCAGACTTTGGGCAACCGAAGGCTCGTCTTTCGGCGCGCTCGACTGGATACTTTCGATTCTTGCGTTTATTCTTGCGTTTGCGGTCTGGGCGGGTATTATATTCCTTATCGTAATCGGCATAAGAAAGTTGGTTCGCCTCGGTAAAACCGCCGCGAAGAACGAAGATTTACTTGAAGAACTTTCCGACCTGCAATCCGAAGTAAACAAACTTACAGAAGAAAAAGAAAGAATAATCAGGATAAAGGTAACGCAGGCGGGTCTTTCTTACGAACAGATGAAAAAGACGCTCGAAGAAGAGATGAAAAACGCCGACGAAACCGCGAGCGGAGAAGACGGAAAATCAGGAACCGCGCTTGGGGCTTGCAGATTTCAGCGTCTTGCCGCCGTCGACGAAAAATACGCGTTCTTCCAGTCTCCGTCTTACGACGACCCCGTGTCGTTGAAAACCCTTTGCGAAGACATACGCAATTACGCGTGCTACAATAACGGGCTTTATTACGACATCCGCACGATTCGCCTTACGATAGCGGGCTTTGCGGCGACGAAACTTCTGATTTTGCAAGGTATATCCGGTACGGGTAAAACTTCGCTCCCGTACGTTATGGGTAAGTTCTTCAAAAACGACGCGACGATAGCGTCCGTTCAGCCGTCATGGAGAGACCGCAACGAACTTTTCGGATATTTCAACGAATTCACGAAGAAGTTTAACGAAACCGAAGTCCTGCGCCGTATTTACGAGGCGGGCTATAACGACGATCTTAACCTTATAATCCTCGACGAAATGAACATCGCGAGGGTAGAGTATTATTTCGCCGAAATGCTTTCGGTACTCGAAATGCCCGATCCGAACGAATGGAAGATAGAACTTGTTCCGTCAAGTTGGAACAACGACCCCGCGCGTCTCGACGAAGGCAATCTTAAAATTCCGCAGAACGTCTGGTACGTCGGCACGATCAACAACGACGATTCGACTTTCTCGGTTTCCGATAAGGTTTACGACAGAGCGTTCGTCATAAACCTCGATAACAAAGGCATACCGTTCGATGCGCCCGCGACAAGCGCGAAAAGGGTTTCTTACGGCGAAGTCGAGGCGCTTTACGAAAAAGCCGAAGAGGAATTCGCCGTCAGCGAAGACGCTCTTGATAAAATCGGCAAACTCGACAATTATGTAATAGATAAATTCCGCATAGCGTTCGGTAACCGTATAATGAAACAGTTGAAACGTTTCGTACCCGTTTACGTCGCGTGCGGCGGAAACGAGGCGGAAGGCGTCGACTATATTCTTGCGACGAAGGTTTTCCGTAAGTTTGAAAGTCTCAATCTGTCGCTTATCCGCGACGAAATAAGACCTCTGGTGACGTATCTCGATTCGTTGTTCGGCAAGGGCGTAATGAAAGAGAGTATCAACTATCTGCTGACCTTGCAGAAGATGTATTGACGGAAAGCCGACGGGTTTTCTGTCGTCGCATGTTTTCATTGTCATTGCGAGGAGCATGGCGACGCAACATTAGTATAACCATTGTCATTGCGAGACCCGTTTGCGGGTCGTGGCAACCTCTCTTTTATACACTGTCATTGCAAGCGAGTGTAAACGAGCGACGCAACCTTAGGCAGGTCGCCCCCTCTTCGTC
>USHO01000095.1 GCA_900554485.1 uncultured Eubacteriales bacterium | reverse complement strand
CGCCGCGGGATTCGTTTACAAAAACGTGCTTGTTGTGGGAACGACGGACAAGGCGTTTACCAACGGCTACCGTGTGACGGAAGGATTTACCTTGAAACTGATTCTGAAACGAAAACTGAACGTTTCGTATCAGGCGATCGACGAAAACGGCAATAAACTGACATTCCGCAGTCAGCCCGGCGCAGACGGCAAATGTCTCGAAGGATATACGCTTGCGGACAAGATCACCGAATCGAAACTGAATATGCTGAAAAACGTACAGTGCACGGATTCCTCGAAAGTATTCAGATACTGGGCGGTGATGGCGGACGGCGTTCTGATGCGGATCGACCCCGAAAGCACGCTTTTGGAACAGAGATTTTCGGGCAAAAACGAGCAGACGGGAAAATATAACGGATCCGTTGTGTTATACGCCGTATTCGGGGCGAAGGAGAACGCATAATGAACAAACTGAAAAGACTGTTATCGATAGCGTTAGGCGTCGTATTAAGCGTTTTCGGGGCGTTGCTTTTCACTGCGGCGAACGTAACGGCGCATGCGGAGTCCCCGATCGACGGAGCGGACGGAAAGTACGAAATGAGTTACGATTTCGGCGGGCAGTCGGGTATGGGAAAGCAAATGCTTGAAAAATACTTCGATAAGACTGCCGCGGTCGAGAAAATCGGCGACAGATACTACTTTTCGTTTACGCAGCTTTCTTCTTCGATGGAAAATTTATCGCTTAACCTTGAAAGCGGTAAGCAAATAGGCTATCGCATAACAGAAGATAGCGGAAACAGAAAGACGTATTCGTATACGTTATCCAAAGAAAACTTACAAAAAACTTTGCCGTTTTCGGTCTTCGTGTCGGTGCGCGGCGAAACGTTTACGTTCACGATAACGCTTAACCTCTCTTCGGCAAGAAGGGTCGGCAACGTCGAAGACGTTTTAACCGAACGCCCCGCGGAATTCGTACCCGTAATCGTAACGAGTTCGGGCAGCGAATACGAGGCGACGAGGGGTCAGACTTTCGTTATCCGCGACGCTACGGCAACCCTCGGCGACGAGAATCCGGACGTCACGTTGAAGGCGTATTACGTCCGCGGCGGAGAGAAAACCGAAGTTGCGCTCGACGGCAACAAACTGCTTTTGAACAGCGCAGGTGAATATCACGTCGTATATCATGCGGAATCGCCGACTTATACGACTTCGCTCGGCAATCCGACCTATACCGAAAAGGACGTAAAAATCACTTCGGGCATAAGCGGAGACAGCCTTGCGAAACTGTACGACGAAGACGGAGTTCTGCCCGCGGGAACTATGCTTTTGGCGTCTAAAATAGACTCCGACAGCACCGTATATAAAACGGCAGCCGAAAAAATGGCTAAAATCGCCGACAGATTTCAGGTGTTCGGCGTGGAACTCGTTTCGGCGGACGGCAGCCCCGCAGAGGTAAACGGAACCGTTACGATAGGCATCAGGGCGGACTTTACCTACAACAGAAACAAGGTCGCGGCGTATCTTCTCGACGAAGACGGGCATATGACTAAACTCGGCGTGTCGAACGGCGGCAGTTACGTCAACGTAGAGACCGACAAAAGCGGCACGATTATTCTGTGTATTCCGGGCGTTGCGTTCCACATGCCGATTTGGGGATATATTCTGATACTTGTCGGCAGCGTTATTCTTATAGCGGGTATCGTGGTCGCTATAGTGCTTATCGTCAGACACAGAAAAAAGCGCGTCGGCGGCAAATAAACTTTAATATTCCCGAACGGAAATTAGGAATGCCCGATAAACGGACATTCCTTTTATTTACTGCCGATCGCGGACGCTATAAAATTTCCGATTTATTTCAAAACTCTGTTGCAAAAAGACGCTTAATGTGTTATAGTCATTAACGGAGAGTTACATATGAAAAAAATAAATAATTTAACCGAATATATAAACGTCGTCGAAAATTTAAGTTCGATATTCAAGTTTAACTTTCCCAATGGGAGTTACGAAGACGTATATCCCGATTTTCGCGAAGAAGATTTTACGGGCGAACAAAAACAGTCCGTTATGCGCGAACAGTATATCGAGGATGTATGGGGAAAAATCTTCGACGTAAAGGAAAGATTGTATTATCAGGCGTTGAGACGGCGGGATTCGGAAGTTAATTTCATTTCTTCGTTTTATTTCCGCGGCGTTCCCGATACGGCATACCTCAACGCGCCGGGGATATACAGAAAAGGCTTGCCCGCGGGTAAGTCCGAACATTATTTCTTCAACGAAATTCAGGTAAGGTGTCCGTCGGCTTTCGTCGGAATGAAAAACATAAACAAACTTACCTATATGCAGCATTACGGTTGCCCGACAAGGCTGACTGATATAACTTCCAATCCGCTTGTGGCGTTGTATTTCGCAAGTCTCGGTAACGACGATAAAGACGGAATCGTCTATGTTTTCGGCGTTCCCGAAGGCGATATTCATTACGAACAGAGCGACAGGGTGCAGATGCTCTCTAAACTCGCGGAATTTACGCCCGTCGAGCAGAAACAGATAATTATCCGCGCGTATATTTATCTGCTGAAAGGCAAATTCCCGCAGAGTTCCAACGGTAAATACGTCGACTCCGTCATAGAGAGGTTCTATCACGCCGTCAAACGGGATAACGGAGCGTTTGAAAGAGAAATCGTGCCGCTGGATCTCTTGAAACCGCTGTTCGTGCAGGTAAACAGAGACAACCCGCGCATACTCAAACAGGACGGCGCATTTATAATGTCGGGGCTTGACTTCAACGAAACCGACAGCGACAAAAAGATCGATTACTACACCGCCGACAGAATAATAATACCTGCGGACAAAAAGCCCGAAATGCGCAGACAACTCGAAAAAGTGTGCATAAATCAGGCGTCGCTGTTTCCCGAGGTCGATCGGGTGGCGGATTATCTTAAAAAAGTATAAACGCCGTATCGTTTGTAACCGGCATAATTTGTAACAGACGCAAAACCCCCGTCAGGGAATTCCCTGACGGGGGTTTATGTTTATCGTATTATTATTCTACGGTAGGACCTGCCGAAACAAGTGCTTTGCCTGCCTCGTTGGTTTCGTACTTCGCGAAGTTCTTGACGAATCTCGACGCAAGGTCTTTCGCTTTGGTCTCCCATACGGAAACGTCGGCATAAGTGTCTCTGGGGTCGAGTATCGCGGGATCTACGCCCGGAAGAGCGGTCGGAACTTCGAAGTTGAAGTGGGGGATAGTCTTCGTCGGGGCTTTTTCGATGTCGCCGTTCAGAATGGCGTCGATGATGCCTCTCGTATCCTTAATCGAGATACGCTTGCCGGTTCCGTTCCAACCCGTGTTGACGAGGTACGCTTTCGCGCCGCTCTTCTTCATCTTCTTTACGAGTTCTTCTGCGTATTTGGTCGGGTGAAGTTCGAGGAACGCCTGACCGAAACAAGCCGAGAAAGTCGGGGTGGGTTCGGTTATGCCGCGCTCGGTACCGGCAAGTTTCGCGGTGAAACCGGAAAGGAAGTAATACTGGGTCTGCTCGGGAGTGAGTATCGAAACCGGGGGAAGAACGCCGAACGCATCAGCCGAAAGGAAGATGACGTTTTTAGCCGCGGGCGCAGCCGAAACGGGGCGAACGATGTTCTTTATGTGGTTGATGGGGTAAGATACGCGTGTGTTCTCGGTAACGCTCTTATCGGCGAAGTCGATCTTGCCGTTTTTGTCCAGAGTGACGTTTTCGAGAAGGGCGTCGCGCTTAATCGCGTTGTAGATGTCGGGTTCGCTGTCTTTGTCGAGGTTGATGACCTTCGCATAGCAGCCGCCCTCGAAGTTGAAGACGCCGTTATCGTCCCAGCCGTGTTCGTCGTCGCCGATAAGCAGACGCTTGGGGTCGGTCGAAAGGGTAGTCTTACCCGTGCCGGAAAGACCGAAGAAGATAGCGGTGTTCTTGCCTTCCATATCGGTGTTGGCGGAACAGTGCATCGACGCGATGCCTTTAAGCGGAAGGTAATAGTTCATCATGGAGAACATACCTTTCTTCATTTCTCCGCCGTACCATGTATTTACGATAACCTGCT
>USHO01000094.1 GCA_900554485.1 uncultured Eubacteriales bacterium | reverse complement strand
ATTTACGTCCGCGCCGAGAACGGCGGCGTTTTCTTTTGCGAGCGACAGAGCGTCTTCGGACACGTCGCTTGCGGTTACGCTTGCGCCCGTCTTTAATTTTACGGTTATCGCAATGCAACCGCTGCCCGTGCAGAGGTCTAATACTTCGTCGTCTTTATCGATAAGTTTTACGGCTTTTTCGACGAGTTCTTCGGTCTCGGGGCGAGGTATCAAGGCTCTTTCGTCTACTTTGAACGAATACCCGTAAAAATCGCAATCGCCGAGAACGTACCACAGCGGTCTGCCGCTTTCGCGCTCTTTCGCCAGAGCATTTATCCTGTCGATATTCTTAGCCGAGACCGTCTTTTTACCGTCGGTAAGTTCGCTGCGTTTTATACCCGTAACGCAGGAAACCAGCCATTCGGCGTCGGCATCGTCTTCTATACCCGCCGCCCCGAAATCGTTTTTTATACGATTTACAAGGTCGACGACCTTTTCGGGGCAGACGAATTTACATTCGGGTTCGCTTGCGTCTTCGTCCATTCTGAGTACCTTATTAAAAGCCGTTATCGCGACTTCGATCATTCCGTCGTCGGGTTCGCGGGTGGTAATGCGCTGAAGTAAAAGCCCGGGCGCTTTAAGCGGATAAACGAGCGGACTGTCTGTCTTTGCAAGCAGCCGCAAAACTTCGTACGATATACCCGCCACCACCGGCAACAATGCCAGTTTGCACAAAAGTTTCAACGCTCCGTTTCTGACCTGAGGAACGAAATACCCGAACAGAGAAAACACCAGTATGCTTATTACCATTACGATAAACATAAACGTGGTGCCGCAACGATCGTGAACGCGTCTGCATGCGCGGACGTTGTCGACGGTTAAATCGAGCCCTTTTTCGTAACACGTTATGGTCTTATGTTCCGCCCCGTGATACATATAAGTGCGCCGTATATCCTTCATAAGCGACGTCAGCAATATATACGCCACGAAAATAAGAATTCTGAGCGCACCCTCGAAAAGATTGCGCCATAAATCTTTGTACGCCGACGCGGGTACGAACCTGTCGAAAACTCTGCCTAACAGATCGGGTACGACGAAAAACAGACCTATCGAAAAAATAAGTCCCAACGCCACGCCGAAAAACAGAACGACGTTCATTATATCGATTTTGAAAGTCTTCGACAGCCATTTTTCAAACCCGGAAGGCTCTTCGTCGCCCTCGCCGTACACTTCGGCGGAACGCATCAGTATCTTTGTGCCCGTAACGAGCGACGAAAAGAAACTTATCGCCCCCCTTACGAATGGGATTTTGGAGAGAATTTTCGACGACTTTGACTGTTTAAGCCTTTCCGCCTCTACGCGGATGTCGCCGTCGGGGTCTCTTACCGCGGTCGCGATCGAGGTTTTACCCCTCATCATTACGCCCTCTAAAACAGCCTGACCGCCTATGCTCGTCTTGCGAGATTTTTCTTTGCGTTTACCTTTACTCATATTCGACACGATACAGCCGCGGCGTTTCGTCCCGCCGTAAACGGTTTTTTGAAAACGCCCTTTATGCTGCGATTATAAAAAAATTACGCCCCGAGCCGCGCGGCCCCGAGCGTAATCGCGACTATGCGGAAAACCCGCAAGCCGTTAAGTTCAGATATTATATCTTTTCTTGAATTTGTCAACGCGCCCGCCGGTATCGACAAGTTTCTGCTTACCGGTAAAGAACGGATGGCATTTGCTGCAAATGTCTACCTTTAATACGTCAACGTTCTTGGTGGTGCCGGTCTGGAAAGTCTCGCCGCAAGCGCAGGTAACGGTAACGATCTTATAAGAAGGATGTATATCCGCTTTCATACTCTCACCTCACAGTCTGGATTATGGCTACATGCGCGACAAACATGCCCGCCCGCCATTAAATGCTTACCTATTATATAACATTTATTTTGCCGTGTCAATCGTTTGAGGGTAAAAACTCGCGAATTTTAATTTTAGGCTAAAATTTTAACAACGACGCATTTACTTGCTAAATTCAAAAAAGTAGTATATAATATATCGTGAAGAGTTTCGTTGAAAATTCTTCGACGAGGTAATTATGCAGGCTTGGCAAATTTCAAACATCAGACAAATCGAAAAGGTCGACCGCACAGAATCGCTGACCGATATGGACAGCGTCAAACTGCGTATTACCAAAACGCTTTTGACGAGCGAAGACGCCGTGACTTATCTCGGCGAAGACAAAAAGGTAAAATACCCGATAATCCCGTGCACCGCGGCGATAGGCGTGATAAACGAACTTCCTGCCGAATCGCCCGAATTCGAAAAGGGTACGAGGGTCTACGTTTCGTCCGTCAGAAATTGCGGCAAATGCCCGCATTGCGTCAACTCCCGTCCCGAATTCTGTTACGAATTTTCGGTTGCCGGCAAGACGAGAGACGGTTTTCTGAAAGATTTCGCCGTCGTACCCGCGTCGGACGTTTACGTTCTGCCGCAGAGTATCCGCGACGAAGACGCTATATATATAGAACTGATCAAACTCGCGCTGTCCGCGATAGACGAACTTAAAATAGAAAAAGGTCAGCACGTCGCCGTAATAGGCGGAACGTTGCTCGGTTCGATCATTGCGCAACTCATCATATACTTTCAGGGCGTACCCATCCTGCTTGATTCGTCCGACGAGAAACTTAACCTCGCCGCGGATGCCGGCGTATACTACACCGTAAATTCGACAAACAACGCCGAAAAAGAAGTCTCGGACATAACAGGCGGCAGAATGGCACCCAAAGTCATACTGATTGCAAGATCGGGCGAAAGTTTCGACCTTGCGTTCAGACTCGCCGCCCCGACAGCCTCGGTTGCTTTCGTCGGATTTTCTTTCCCCGACGTAGAACTGTCGTTTCAGGACGCGCTCGAAAAGAGGCTCAACCTGTTCTCGGTCAAGACGGGATACGGCAACAGCGAAAGCGCGATAAACATGCTTGCGAACAAAGCCGTAAATTTGTCGGGGTATTCCGTACCCGTAACCGACACGAAAGACATCGAAAAGAATTTCGAGCGTATGGCGGAAGAAATTGAAAAGAATAAAACCGTTTCGCCGATAATTGTAAACATGGTCGGTTAAAAAAATATAAAACAAAAGCCCCGCAAGGGGCTTTTTTGTTGTGTCCGAAAATCTTTGTAATATCTTCGCCCTCCAGGCAATGGCATTTGACCGTCATTTCAGGGAGGGCGAGTAAAATTTTGTTAATATAGCGTTTTGTTCGTCACGCAGTCTTTTGCGTCGCCCGACACGGCGTCGACGAGGTTTATCGTAAATTCGCCCGTGCACTTCACGCCCGTTATATCGAGCAGTCTGACGTCGCCCGTAAGCGAAACGAGTTCGTCGTTTTCGTCATGCTTTATATAGATGTTGGCATCGCCCAGAACGTCGTCTATCGGGTTCAACGCTATCTTCAGCGCGAAAGTAGAATCTCCGTAAGAGTACCCCGTAAGAACGTCATCTATGCCGAATTGCTTTGAACTCGTCGCGCCCGTTATCGCGTTTCTGATACTGTCGATCATGTTGAGCATTTCCATCATATAATCGACCATACCGGTTTTGAACTGCTCGGCGGAAACGGTGGCGTTATAACTGCAATTACCGATGCGGTCGGTATCTTTAACCCATGAATTATGCCATGCTATCGCACATTTATACGTCTTGCACTTCTTGCAGTAGTAAGAATTGCGCATAATCGTTACGTTATTGCTTACGTTATCGTAGAACAGATAACTTTCGCCGCCCATGTCTTTGAACGCGGCGCGGGCAAGGAAACTGAGATCGTTTCTTATGAGTTTCGCGGCGACGTATACGACGTCGGACTGCCCTTTCTTTCTTTCGATGTCGACTTTGACGTCGACGCCGATCTGAATATCCGCACCGACTATGCCGGATAATTTTACGGGTATCGTTCCGACAAGCCTGAAACTCGTGCGGTCGGCGGTTTTTACGAAAGAGTGCAACAGCGTCTGCAGACTGTCAAGGTCGGTATGTCCGCTTACGTCGTACGACAATTCTTTCGCGTCGTCGTCGGCGGAAACCGACAGCGTTATACCGTTTACCACTACGTCTTTTTCTGC
>USHO01000093.1 GCA_900554485.1 uncultured Eubacteriales bacterium | reverse complement strand
TAGTCTTGCCGAGCACACGCGATTTACCCTGCAAAAGAGCGGCGAGTTCGTGCAACACTTTGTCGCCGGCGTTGGGTCCGACTTTAAGGTTTTCGTAAGCAGACTCGATATCGTCGGGGTGATTTTCTTTCAGAACGGCATCTTTTTCGTCAGCCGTCATTCTGGGGAAGAGGTTTTCGGCTCTCTTCGCACGGGTTGCCTCGACTTTTTTCATCGAGGCGATTTGCTCGTCGGTATATTGATACATGAAACCCCTCCTTATTTCTCTATATCCCTGTGATTGTACAGTTCTTTCATCTCTGCTATGGGTTTATTCATAATATCTTCCATCAGTTTGACGAAATCGCCGTTGTTTATCTCGGCAACGCGCTTTTCGAGGTGTTTGCACTCGGGCGCGATATACTTGCCGTAAAGCCTTCTGGAAAGTTCCGCGACCTGCGGATGAGATATACCGGCGGGGCAACGCGAAGAACAGATACCGCACATTACGCAGTCGAAACTCTCCTCGGCGCACTTTTCGTATTCGCCGCGCTGAGCGTAAGCGATATACTGCATTACGTTAAGCCCCTGCGGACAAGCCTTTGTACAGGCGTTGCAACCTATGCAACTGTATATTTCGGGATAGAGTTGCATCATTATCTGCTCGGTGGGTTTGATCTTCCCGATGTCGTAAACCTGCTTTACGAGCGGAAAGAACGGAAGTGTCGCCACATACATTCCCTCTTCGACCTGTTGCTGACATGCAAGACAGGTTCTGAGTTCCTGCTTACCTTTGATACGATAAATAGTGGCACACGCGCCGCAGAAACCGTTACGGCAACCGCAGCCCCTTACGAGTTTATACCCGGCGTATTCCATTGCCTTCATTATGGTAAGGCTGGAAGGCACTTCGTATTTTTTACCGAAAAAATATACGTTTACTTTATTTTCCATTTTCGACCTCAGTTTAAGGTTATCGCTTAATATTCGTTGGGAAGTTCGTCGAGTTCGTCCATACGGAAAACCGGACCGTCTTTACATACGAATTTGTCGCCTACGTTACATCTGCCGCACTTGCCTATTCCGCATTTCATTCTCAATTCGAGCGTCGTATAGACTCTCTCCTTGGAAAATCCGAGTTCGAGCAATCCGGCAAGCGTGAATTTTATCATTATCGGGGGTCCGCAAAGCACAGCCGTCATAGTCGGATCGAGTCCGAGTTCTTTAACGTACGCGGGTACGAAACCGACGTGTCCGTCCCAACCGTCCTGCGGGCGGTCGATGGTGAGGTAAACTTCAAAATCGGGCTCGTTCTCCCACTCGTTCTTTATCTCGTCTATATCGACCAGATCGTCTTTGCTCCTCGCGCCGTAAACGACGACGACTTTGCCGTAATTCTTACGGTAATGACGTATATAGTTGATTACGCTGCGCAAAGGCGCGAGACCTATACCGCCGGCGATGAAGAGCATATCCTTACCCTTGAAATCCCCCTCGACGGGGAAATTCTTTCCGTAAGGTCCTCTTACGGTAATCTGCTGACCGACTTCTATCGCGTGAATGACTTCGGTTACGCAACCGCACTTCTTTATGGAAAATTCCATAAATTCTTCGTTTGTCGGCGAAGACGTTATCGAGAACATACACTCGCCTACGCCGGGTATCGAAACCATCGCGCACTGACCGGGCAGATGCTCGAACAGTTTTTTGCCGTCAAGCCCTACCACGCGGAAAGTCTTTACGTCGGGCGTATCTTTTCTTATGTCGGTAACTACGCCTATGCGGGGCATTAAATTTTCGTTCATCATTTGCGTTCGCCCCCTATCTTTTTAATAACTTTGACTATGTTCAGATGCTGCGGACATTTGTTGACGCACCTGCCGCAACCGACGCACGAATAATCGCCGTACTGCGAGGGATAATACACGAGTTTGTGCATAAATCTTTGGCGGTATCTCTGCATCTGCGTCGTTCTGGGGTTTGCCGCCGCCATCTGCGTGAAATCGGAGTACATGCAAGAATCCCAACAGCGGTAACGCACTATGTCTTTATTGGTCGTGAAATCTCTTATATCGAAACACTGGCAGGTCGGACATACGAACGTGCAGGTTCCGCAACCGAGGCACGCCTCGGAGAGTTCGTTCCATACGGGAAGATTGAACAGTTCGTTCAAATTTTCGGGTTTGAAACGCGATACGTCGAGGTTTGCGTACGGAAGTCTTGCGGTGATTTCGGCGGACTGTTTTTTTATCGCGTCGACCGCGGTTTCGTCGGCATTTTCGGCTAAACCGTCGGCAAGCGCAAGCACTTCTTCGCCCTTTTCGTTGTCGGCGCGTATATACAGATATTCGTCGTCGAGCCAGCACGTCGCATCGCCTTTCGGATCGGCGGCGTCGATACCGAAGACTTTACAGAAACAACTCTGCTCGGGTTTGCCGCATGCAAGCGTGAATATTATACCCGCATCGCGTCTCGCCTTATAGTAAGTGTCGACGGGGTCGGACAGAAATACGTTGTCGAGAACGGAAAACGCCTTGAAATCGCATGCCCTTACGCCGAATACGACGAACGACTGCTTTTCTTCTCTTACGTCGACTATCTCTATATTCTTGCCCTCGGTACGGAATTTCATCATATTCTCGCTCTGAGGAAAGAATACGTCCTTGGGCGATTTACTCGTTTTAAGCGTGTCGAGATCGAATTCCTTTACTCCGTCGTAACAACCGTAATCGGTGTTCGCGCCGTTTTTAAGCGGAAGAAACAACGGATATTTTTCGGATACGTTATCGAAAAACTTCTTTAAGTTTTCTCTCTTCAACTTTATCATACGTTTTCCTCCGTTTTTCTCATTGCCTCTGCGGGGCTGAGATCGCTTTCGGTATACGACGTAAGCGGAGTTTTACCGTCAGCCTCTTCTCCCGCCTGAAAGTCTCCGTAAAGGGTGTTGATATCCTTTATGAACTTACGGTTGAGCAGATGAAGAGGTATCCTTTCGGGGCAGACCCTCGAACATTCTCCGCAGTCGGTACATCTGCCGGCGACATGGAATGCCCTTATAACGTGGTAGAGTTGCTCCTCGAAACTGTCGTCGTTCGCCTTTGCCGCTATGCCGGACTTGGGATTGTCGAATACGCATTTGACGCATGTACACGCCGGGCAGACGTTTCTGCACGCGTTGCAACGTATGCAGCGCGACAATTCGCCTTTCCAGAAAGCATATCTTTCGTCGGCGGTCATCCTCTCGAGTTCGCGGACCTTGGAAAATCTGTCGTCGGAAGTTTCGCTCATTTCGTTAAGAACGATCCGTTCGTCGGCGGTCATGAATTTCTTACCCTTGCAGGTAAGGCATTTTTCAAGCAGCACCGATTTTTTATCGAGTTCGGTTTTACCGTATAAACCGTCTAAAATCGCCTTATCTCCCTCGTAACGTTCTTCGGTTACGCCGTTCGCACCGGCTTTTTCGAGTTTATAGTTATCTAATTTGCCCTGACACTCGATACCGACAACGTAGACCTTTTCGCGATCTACCCTGTGCTCCTTGACGAGTTCGTTAAGGCTGTAAGTGTCGCAGGGTTTCAGAAATACCGCAGTTCTGCCGTCTTTTTTGGCAATCTGCACGAGGTATTTCGAGAGGTTTGCTCCGCAGAAATCGTTGTACACGAAATTCCCGAGTTGTTCTTTGTTTTCAAACGTCGCGGGGCTGGGGTCGTATGCGAATTCGCCCTTCGTCCAGCCGACCACTCTTGCGACCTCTCCGCTTTCGAGAAGTTCGGTCGCTCTTTTTACGATTGCGTTTTCAAGTTCGTTCATATCTTACTCCCCCTTTACGCGCAAATCCTGCAGGCGTTTGTTTTCGCCGAGAGCCGTAACCTGCTTTACGAAGTCGTTCATGACGGCGGAGAATTTCGCGCCTTCCGCGGCGGAAACCCATTCGACGCGCGTTCTCTCTTTTTCTATCCCCATATAATCGAGAAAGTTAAAGAGGAGCGACATTCTTCTTCTGGTATAATAGTTACCCGTGACGTAATGGCAATCGCCGGGGTGGCAACCGCAGAGTATCACGCCGTCGGCACCGCGCTGAAACGCTTTAAGCACGAATATCGGGTTTACCCTGCAGGAGCAAGGCACTCTTATAATCTTTACGTCGGCGGGATACGACAGTCTGGACGAACCTGCCAGATCCGCGCCGGCATACG
>USHO01000092.1 GCA_900554485.1 uncultured Eubacteriales bacterium | reverse complement strand
CCTTTTGGCGGTCACCCCCGATTTTTTCAACCGCGCCGTAAGGTACAGGCATGCGCAAATCTCGCTTAAAGTCACCGCAAAACAAGCCGCCGCACCCGCCACGGCGTAGTCGGCGCGGAATACGAAACACAATGCAAGCCCGAATACGAGTTTTGCCGTCTGTTCGATAATCTGCGAAAACGCCGTCGGCGACATATCGCTTTTACCCTGAAAATATCCTCTTACGCACGCGATGGCTGAAACGAAGAATACCGACGGAGACAACGCGATGTATGCGAATTTCGCCTCCGGCGCGCCTTGCAGGGCGGAAAGCGGAACGGAAAGCAGACACAGAATAATCGTACCGACAAGCCCCAGCGGCATAAAAAACGACAGCGCGCGGGCAAGTATTTTTTCTCCGTCTTCACCCGAAGACACGAGTTTCGATATTGCCGACGGAACGCCGCTTGACGAAAACGTAAGCAACAGAGCGTATACGGGGAATACCGTCTGATATACTCCGAGACCGTCGGCTTTAAGGATATTCGTCAGCGGTATGCGATAGAGCGCGCCCAGCAGTTTCGCTATAAGTCCGCCGAGCGAAACGGTCAGCGCGCCTTTGACGAAAGAATTTTTAAGTCCTGCGTTAAGTTTCAACGCTTAAAAATGAGATGCCAGAAAGTCGGCGGACAATGCTGTAAGGCTTATATCCAGAGACGAAACAGACTGGTCTTTTCCCTTGTCGGCAAGCAGTATTCCGCCGATCACGTCGTTTTTGGTTTTTATCGGTATGAATAACTCGTTGCAGAACCCGTAAGTTTCGCCGTCGGTAAGTTCTATCGGCGCGCTGCCGTCGGATTGGTTGACGACCGCCGTCTTTTCGCCCGTCATCAGTCCCGCTATGGCTTTCGATACGCTTTTGGATATAATTTCTCTTACGCCCGCACCGCTGCCGGATAAAAACGCGTCTCTGTCACAGACAAGGGCGGTATGCCCCGTGCGGGATGCAAGGCATTGCGCCACGCCGTCGGCAAGTCCGTCGGCATTGAACAGAGGAGAGTATTTTTTTAATACGACTTCATCCCGCTCGACGTAAATTTCTATGGGGTCGCCCTCGTTGATTTTCAGCATTTTTCGCAGTTCTTTGGGTATTACCACTCTGCCGAGTACGTCGACGCGCCTTATGATACCTGTAGATTTCATATTTTTCGGTTTCCTTTAGTCGCATGCGATTCGTAATCGCGTGCGGCTAAAGCACAGTATCGCGAATTTTCGGAATATTATGCGAAACGGTTTGCGAGACCTGACGTCCGGATGCGATTATAATGTTTAAGAAATGCATAAAAAAACCGTACAAATGCATAAAATACGAAATATTCAAAAAATATTCAAAAAAATTTGAAAAATATACATCAAAACGCTTGACGAAAAATTTTCGGGGGAGTATACTCTTACGCGTTACCCCGTGAGGGGCAGGACGTGTATAAATTTCAGGAGTTTAACATATGAAAAAATTCATTGCATGCGTTTTCGCGGTCGCTTTTGCGGCAATGGGCTGTTTCGGCTTTACGGCTTGTTCCAAGACCTCGGGAGAGGCGCAACTTAAAGTCATTCCCGTAGAACTTTCCAGCGAACAATACGCGTTCGCCATAAAGAAAGGCGATACGACACTCAAAAATTCGGTAAATCAGTTCTTCAAGGATAAGAAAACCGAAATCGACGAAATTTTCGCCAAGTATACCGACGAAAACGCCGATTTGTCTTCTTTCGGCAGCGACGGGATTCAGACCAAATCGACCGACTCGGCAAACGAACTCGTAGTCGCGACCAACCTTGAATTTTCGCCTTTTGAATATACGAACGGCAACAAGATTGCGGGCATCGATATGGAAATCGCTCAACTTCTTGCCGATTATCTCGGTAAGAAACTCGTAGTCGAAAATATGCAGTTCGATGCAGTCGTCAACAGCGTCGCAAGTCGTGACGAGTACGATATAGGCATAGCGGGGCTTACGATTACCCCCGAGCGCGCCGAAAGCGTAGATTTCAGCGATCCGTATTTCGGAGCGTCGCAGATGATAGTCGTCGCCAAAGACGATACTACTTTCGACGGTCTCACAACGAAAGAGGCTGTCGCAGAAAAACTCGCGTCGCTTACGGGCAATGCGGCTAAATGCGGAGGACAAAAGGGAACCACCTCGCAATTCTACATTCAGGGCAGCGAAGATTTCGGTTTCGACGGATTTGCCAATCTGACTTTCTCTCCTTATGCAAGCGCGGCGCTCGCGGCTCAGGATATGCTTAACGGCGGAATTTCTTTCGTCGTTGTTGATAAAGAGACTGCCAACGTTCTGGTTTCCAGTTTCGTAAAATGAGATTATAAAGTGAGATTATAATGAGTAAATGGGACAGATTCGTCAAAGCGTTTGTCACCAACGGCGGCTACAAGACCGTAACTTCCGGTCTTGCAGCCACGCTCGAAATTGCGTTTTTCGGGTTTTTGATAGGTCTTATAATAGGGCTTGTCATTGCGTCGGTCAAAGTCGCTGGCGAACAAAATAAAGTAGCGAAGGGTATATCCCGGGTCGGAGACGTATACGTCATCTTCTTCAGAGGCACGCCTATCATCGTGCAACTGTTGCTGACGTACTACGTCTTATTTCCGCTTATCGGAATAAAGATAAATAAACTGATCGTGGCGATACTTACGTTCGGAATGAACAGCGGAGCATATGTATCCGAGATTATGCGCGGAGGAATACTTTCCGTCGACAAAGGTCAGGGCGAGGCTGGCAGAAGTCTCGGTCTGGGGTATTTTAAGACGATGACGAAAATCGTCCTGCCGCAGGCGTTCAAAAATATGTTGCCGTCGCTCGGTAACGAAATTATCGCGCTTGTAAAGGATACGTCGGTCGTAAGTTTTATCGCCGTAACCGACCTTACGAACGCGTTTCAGCTGATCGGCAGCGGAACTTACGAATTCGTCATTCCGTATCTCATGCTTGCGGCGTCGTATCTCGTGATAACGCTCGCATTGACGGGGATCGTCAAACTGGCGGAAAGGAGGTTGAAAGCAAGTGAACGAAAATAAGATTTCGATGACGGACGATACCGAATCGTGCGTGAAATCCTTTCTCAAAGTAAACAACGTATTCAAAAATTTCGGTGATCTCAAAGTGCTTAACGGCGTTTCGCTCGACATAAAAAAAGGCGAAAAAGTCGTATTGCTGGGACCGTCCGGCGGCGGAAAATCCACCTGTTTAAGGTGTATGAACCTACTTGAAACCCCGACTTACGGTGAAATCTGGTTCGAGGGTAAACTGCTTACGCCGGTAGACCCATATCTGCATTTCGATATACTTCGCAAGTCGAAAACTTATAAAAATCTTATCGCCGACGGCAAAACCGACGAAGAGGCGATATACGACATCAAGTTAAACGACCTTTTGAAAAAGCGCGAGGGCATTGAATTCGACAATGCCGTAAAATCGTTCTATAAGGCGAATTTTCAGGAAATAAACGTCACGCGCCGAAAGATAGGCATGGTATTTCAGCACTTCAATCTTTTCAATAATCTGACAGTTATGCAGAATATGACGCTCGCGCCCGTTCAGCTTAAAATAAAAAGCAAGGCGGAAGCCGAGGAAAAAGCCGTCGAACTGCTGAAAAGAATAGGGCTCGAAGACAAAGCCACGGCGTATCCGTCAACTCTTTCGGGTGGGCAGAAACAACGTATAGCGATAGTCAGGGCGCTGATGATGGAACCCGACGTAATGCTCTTTGACGAGCCGACCTCCGCGCTCGACCCCGAAATGGTCGCGGAAGTACTCGAACTTATGAAAGAACTCGCCGACGACGGAATGACGATGGTCGTCGTCACGCACGAGATAGGTTTCGCGCGCGAAGTCGCATCGAAGATAGTATTTATGGCGGGCGGAGAGATAAAAGAGGAGAACACCCCCGAAACTTTCTTTTCTTCGCCGAAAGACGAACGACTTAAAGAATTTTTATCCAAAGTATTATAAAACGATACCCGCGATTACGCCGTAAGATGCAACCGCGGGTATTTTTATATGACAACCATAAATCGATACAGGTATATCAATATTGTTATATCGTATAAAAAATTCGTATAACTCCGAAATTGACTAAATATCGTAAAGCGTGGTATAATCAAGACGGTGCCGGTCGAGACTATGGCTTGCGGCATGCCAGACAAGAATAAAACGAACCTTGCCAAAACGCCGCCATTTTCGTGC
>USHO01000091.1 GCA_900554485.1 uncultured Eubacteriales bacterium | reverse complement strand
TCAGACCACGGTTCGTTTTATTCTTGGCTGGCATAACGATTATACATCAACAACGTTAAAATGTCAACCATGTTGACAAACTGATAAAAGGATAGGTTATTATGAACGTTATCGAAGTTAAAAACCTTACGAAAGACTACGGCTCCGGCAGGGGCGTGTTCGACGTAAACCTCGCGGTAAAACAGGGCGAGGTGTTCGGTTTCTTAGGTCCGAACGGCGCAGGTAAATCGACGACCATAAGACACTTGATGGGCTTTTCAAAACCCGACAAGGGCGAGACCTACATCTTCGGGAAACCCACTTTCGACAAGTATTACGAAATACTTTCCAAAGTAGGATACATCCCGGGCGAAATCGCTCTTCCTCAAGGTCTTACCGGCTGGGAATTCATCCGCATGATGCAGAACCTGCAAGGCGTAAAAAACGAAGAGATGCTTGATAAAATGCTGAAACTCTTTGAACTCGACGACATTGCCCTGAGGGGCGAAACAAAGCGGATGAGTCTCGGCGTAAAGCGTAAACTCGCGGTCGTGACCGCGTTTATGAGCGACCCCGAGGTGCTTATTCTCGACGAACCGACAAGCGGTCTCGACCCCGTAATGCAGGAAGTGTTCGTAAATTTCATTCACGAGGAAAAGGCGAGAGGGAAGACGATACTTCTTTCAAGCCATATCTTCTCCGAAATCGACTCGACCTGCGACCGCATAGCGATCATAAAGGACGGCAGAATCGTTTCCGAATTCGTCGCCGACGACTTAAAGCACGCGTCGCTTAAATATTATTCGGTAAAATTCGCAAGCGACGCCGACGAGAAGAAGTTTGAAACCGAAAGCAAGAAACTTTCCTCGCTCAATCTTATCGCTAAAGAAGAAGACGGCGGAATCAAAATGTCGCTCGAAGACAAAGATCTTAACGCGTTCATCGCGCTGTTGTCCGACTGTAACGCATCGGAATTCTCCAACCGCCGCGAGACGCTCGAAGATTATTTCATGAAATTCTATAAAGAAGATAAAGATTTCGGAGGCGCGCTTAAATGAGTAACAACGTAATCGAAATAGAAAACCTTACCAAAGACTACGGTAACGGCAGGGGAATATTCAACGAAAACCTGACGATAAAGCAGGGCGAAATGGTCGGGTTCGTAGGTACGAACGGCAGCGGCAAGACGACGACAATCCGTAACATACTCGGATTCATAAAGCCCACGAGCGGCAGCGTAAAGGTAAACGGGTTGTCTTCGTGGGAACATGCGAGCGAGATTGCCAAATCCGTCGGGTATGTTCCCGGCGAAATAGCGTTCCCCGATCTGCCGACCGGTATAGCGTTTCTGAAATGTCAGGCGGAGTTCTACGGGCTTAAAGATATGAGTTACGCAAACGAACTCATCGAAAAACTTCAGTTGGACCCTCGCGCGAACTTAAAGCGTATGAGTAAGGGTATGAAACAGAAAACCGCACTCGTCGCCGCGCTTATGAACGATTCACCGATAATCATCCTCGACGAACCGACAACCGGTCTCGACCCCCTGATGAGGGTGACCTTCCTCGACATCATCAAAAAGGAACATGAGAAAGGCAAGACGATTTTCATGAGCAGTCACCTTTTCGAGGAACTGGAAACGACATGCGACCGCGTTGCTCTTATAAACGACGGACACATAATCGACATCGCCGACATGAACGAAATTCGTCATCGCCCCGTGAAAGATATGAAGATAGAATTCACGAATAAAGCCGATTACGATAAATTCGTCGGGGCGGGGTACGAAATAACCCGTCTGCAGGAACAGTACAATCAGGCGACGATAAGAATAAAGAGCGAAGATACGGGCAAACTGCTCGGCGCGCTCAAAGGCTACGACGTGAAGTTTATATCCGAACTTCCGTATACGTTGGAAAAACATTTCAAAAATATTTTAATCGAAAAAAAGGAGAATGAAAACAATGAACGCTAAAACGCAAAAAAATTCGATTTTCAGTAAGGCGTTGTTCAAACAGTCCTGCAAAGCCAACGGCACGATGTGGGGCATAATAACTTTCGCCGTATGCTTTATGCTCTGCTGCGTAATGCTTATAAGCGGCAGCGGCAACATAGGTAAGACCAAAGACGCGATTCAGGATACCATTATACAGAAAGAAGTAGAATCGTCTTTCAAAACCCGCGGCGTCAATTATTACGCGACCGAAGACAAATATCTGAAGTCGTACGACAAGAACTTTGCCGACGAAACGAAGAACACGTATACAAGCGCGTTGCAGGCTGCGGTTCTTGCGGGCAACGACAGGGTCGTAGCCGCAGGTATGGCGCTTAACGAAGTACGCAACAACGTTCAGACGATAGCCCAAAAGGCGTTCGCGACGACACAGAACGAAATCACCGCCGACGTGACCGCCGCGTATCTTAAATCCTTGAACAAAGCAAGTCCCGACGAACTCACCGACGAAGAAAAAGCGACTCTTACCGACGTCAATATTCTCGAATCGGTAGGCGTATTCGCGTTCGCCGTCGATCCCTCCGACGCAAGCCTTGCGTCGATAATCGCTCAGATTCCCGACGAAGACAAGGCAAACCTTACCGGTTACGTCGATACCGAATATGTTACCGGTATCCTTACCGCGCTTGCGGCAGATAACTTAGACGAACACCTTGCGGGCAGATATACCGGAATAGGCGACAGAGCCGAAGTTTATTCGTCGATGTTCCTTGCGGCGAATATGTCCACCGATAAGGCGAAAGGCGAACTCCTTAACGCTTTGAGCGATTACGGCGTAACAGACGAGAAATACGAAGGTTTCGGTTATACTTATGCCAGAATCGACGATATGGCGCGTACCGCCACGATAACTTACCGCGGAAGATACGCTTACGAAACCGCCGAACTCGAAAATAAACTCGCGGCGGAAGGTCTTACGAAAGGCACGGAAGAATATAACGCCGCTTACGCTGCAGGCGTAGAGGGCATAGTGGCAGAACTCTACGGCGACATTGCAAGCAGTCTGCTTTCCTCGCTCCCGAGCGAAGTTTCCGACGCGCTTAAAGAAGTCGGCGAACTCGATCTGTACAGCCTCATCGTCGGCTCGATCTTCTACAAACTCGCGGGGCTTCTTCTTCCGATAATATATATGATAATGGCGTCCAACAACCTTATCGCGGGTCAGGTCGACAGCGGTTCCATGGCGTACGTTTTGTCTACGTCCACCAAGAGAAAGACGGTCGTATTCACTCAGGCTCTGTACCTTATAGGTTCGCTCTTCGCGATGTTTGCGCTTACCACCGTAACGGGCAGCATTTGTCTTGCCATCGTCAAAGCGGATTCGTCCTCGATAATAATGAGTTACGGCGAACTCGTTCTGCTTAACGTCGGAGCGTTCCTCGTACTGTTCGCCCTTTCGGGATTGTGTTTCCTTACGTCCTGCTGGTTCGACAGGAGCAAACGTTCCATGGCAATCGGCGGCGGACTGAGTATCTACTCGCTTGTCGGCGCGATGCTCGGGTTGTTCGGTACAAAGACCATTCCGTCCGTCGTCAGACTCGACGCGTTGAACTACTTCAACTATACAACGATCATATCGCTGTTCGACTCCGTATCGATAATCGACGGAACGACGACGTTCATCTGGAAATTCGCGATATTGCTTGTGGCGGGTATCGTAGGATACGTCGTAGGCGCAAGGAAGTTCGTCAGAAAAGACTTGCCGCTGTAAATAGAAACGTTTGTCCGCGGGCGGCAAGCCGCCTGCGACTTACATAAAGAAAGGAAGAAAGGAAAATGTTTGATTTTTTGAAACTGTGCAACTATTTCGAGAAACTGCCTCCGCTTAAACGCGCCGCGTTGCTTGCCGAAAAATCCGTCAAAGTCATCGCCGGTCTTAAGGATATGAACGTGGACGGAATCGACGCGGTAGACGCGCTCGCCTCGTTTTTAATCGGATCGGTCGTATGCGACGGCAACGTAAACGAAGTCGAATACCTGCTGATTTATCCTTCGCTGGTGCGGATATTCGGCGACGATTTCGATTATAACACTATAAAAGCGGCGTTCAAGGGACCGCAGGGCAAGAAAGCCGTAAAAGAATGCGTGTCGCATATGGAAAAGATATTCGCCGCTCTCGACGAGGAGATGCGCCGCGACGTGTTCGCGCTGAGTCTCTGTGCGGTTGCCGTCGACGGTAAAATTTCGCTTAAAGAGAGAATGTATCTCCGTAAACTCGGCTCGATTAAATAATTCGGTATATGAGCGGTAAGGGTGATCTGACCCTTATGCCAGCCAAGAATAAAACGAACCGTGGTCTGACGACGTATTTTTGACTAAT
>USHO01000090.1 GCA_900554485.1 uncultured Eubacteriales bacterium | reverse complement strand
CCCGCTTTTTTACACGTTATACGTTTTCTTTTTTCTCTTTGTATTCGCGTAAAGCGTTCGCGAGTTGGTCGGGGCAGGAAGTGTTGGATCTGCACTTGATACCCGATAAAAGCGAGATTACCTCGTCGACCTTTTTGCCCTGAACGAGTCTCGCTATACCCTGAAGATTTCCGCTGCACCCGCCGATGAATTTGACGTTCACGACCTCGTCGTTGTCGTTTACGTCGAAAAGTATCTGACGACTGCAAGTACCTTTCGTAAGATAAGTTTGCATTTTATACTCCTTTAATCTACCAGACAGTCGTAAACCGTCGCGTAGACGTTTCCTGCCTTTTCCGCCCATTTCTTGTAAATACTCTTGGCTGTCTGCCTGTCCGGCACGACGAATTTGAGCTCGAGAATAGGTTGCGAAGGCTCCAGAATTTTAAGATAGACGGTATAAGTGCCGTCTTTATTCATAAAATAATCCGCGGCGCACTGCTGATTTTTGCGATATTTCATACGGTTGTTTTTTACGAACGACGAAATTTCTTCGCGCAGCGAAGACGGAATCTGAACGTAAAAATCGGCAAGACAAACCCTCCCGTCGGGCGTAATGCCGTAAAGGGGGTCGTTACCTTGCTCCGACGCGACGTAGATGAACGAATGATCCAAAAGCGTGCCGAGCAGGGGCTTGCAGTCCATATAAGAAATCCAGTTGTTCGCACCGCAACACATGTCAAGAACCGTGTTTTCGGACAGCGGCACTTCCATTTTGTCAAAGACGAACAACAATATTAACTTGTTTACCAAAGCGTCGCCTTTGACTTGCATGGCGGTCTCCTCCGTGAAAATTCGGCGCGAAAACGATTATGCGGCGAATTCTTTAAGTTCGGATACGAGATCGTCGCACTTTTCGGAATGAATTTCGACCGTAAGGGGTTTAGCGAGGTCGAGCGAGAATATGCCGAGGATGGATTTTGCATCGACGACGTATCTGTCGCTGCGAAGGTCTATCTCGTAAGAATATTTCTGTACGATGGAAACGAATTTTTTAACCTGACTTGCCATCTGAAGAGAAATTTGTACCGATTTCATAATTTTAACTTCCTCCCGTCCTGAAAGTTCCGTACGGGTAAAAAACCCGTCAGAACCAAGGCTATAGACATTATACATAATTCATAAAAAAAAATCAATAGTTTTCTCAAAAGTTATTGTTTTAATTTCAAAGATATGTTATAATTGCCCTAATCTTATCGCCCGCCGTAGCGCAATTTGACTAAACTGAAATACGGAGGTTTCATATTTATGCTCACGCGCGAACGTTCTCTCGCGATTTTTCTTTCCGCGACAGACGAACTTATAAACTCAAAATATATATTGGCAGACAGCAAAGTCGGAGCGATACTCAAAGCCGTCGCGCAGTCGCGTATGCTTTACGAGACTTTTGAATACGTCACTTACGGCTATGATTATTCCGCGGCGAAAAGCGTATGCTTTGTCGACGGCGGCGTGTCTTTACCGCAGAAAGACGAAGACGTGCTTGCATTCGTATTTCTTACTCTTATGGAAATTGACGCCGGCAGAGAAGACGTAATGCGCATACTTAACGATTATTTCGGCGGCGACAACGGTATGCAGAACGCATATGCGACGTTTGCGGATAAAATGCTTAAACCTTTCCGCGATATAGCCGAAAAGACGTTTGGCAAGATAATTTCTGGCGAAATGCCGACGGTCGGCAAGGGCGAAAAAAAAGCCGAAAACGCCGAATCGCAGAATGTCAAAACAGAAAAGAAAGCGTCTGCGGTATCTTACGCGATCACGCTCGCCGAAGACGAATTCGCGCGGTCGGGCAGCGACGGCGCGGAAGAACTTGCATATATACTCAAGGAACTCCGTGATGCGGAAGAAAAATCCGACGCCGATAAAATAACGCTTGCGTGCCTTGCGCTTAAATATGCCGTTAAGTCGATAAAAAGACCGAAACTCGATACCGACGCTATTTTTGAAGAAGTTTCCGAGGCTCTGCAATAAAGAGGTTATCTGCAATGGAAAAACAAATATCGTCGAAGAAGATATTCGACGGAACTGTACTTAAAGTAAATTTCGATATAGTCGAACTCGACGACGGCAGACGCGGAGAACGCGAGGTCGTTCATCATCCCGGCGGGGCGGCGATACTCGTCGTCAAAGGCGGCAAGGTGTTGCTTGAAAGACAATATCGCTATGCGGTCGGTAAAGAGACGATAGAAATCCCCGCGGGTAAACGCGACGCGGGCGAGGATTTTATCGACACCGCGAGAAGAGAACTCGAAGAAGAGGCGGGGCTGAAAGCGACAAAACTCGAAAAACTGTGCGAAATCATCCCTTCGCCCGGTTATACCGACGAGGTTATCGGTATTTTCTACGCCGATGAATTTGAAAACGGACAGACACATTTCGACGAAACCGAAGAACTTACAACGTTCTGGGTTGATTTGGGCGAGGCTTACGATATGATTGTGCGCGGCGAAATAACCGATGCTAAAACGCTTGTGGCGTTGCTGAAGTATTCCGCGATAAAAGCGAAATAAAAAATCGGCTTAACAACGCTTAAACGGTTGAATATTTTTCGTGAATGTGTTACAATACTCACGAAAGTTACGGAGGCATAGCTCAGTTGGTCAGAGCGCTTGCTTCACATGCAAGAGGTCGTAGGTTCGAGCCCTACTGTCTCTACCACTTTGAAGGCGTCGCATAAAACGCCGAAATAAATATGGGGGAGTTTTATCTTCCCCATATTTATTTTGTCTGGTAAAAGGAGAAAAAATGGAAAATCGCAATCTGACAATAAGAAAAGCGACCGAAAAAGATATACGCTTGATTTATGAATTGATAAACGGTCTGGCGGCTTATGAAAAACGCCCCGAGGATATGACGGGGTCTGTCGAAATGCTGAAATTCTGGATTTTTGAAAAAAAGATCGCAACCGCGGTTATTGCCGAAATTAACGGCGAACCCATAGGCTATGCAATATATTATCCCGTTTTTGCATCGTTTGCGGCGAAAGCCAACGTTCATCTGGAAGATTTATACATAAAACCCGAATGCCGCCGCCGTGGTTTCGGCAAAGAATTTTTCGACAAACTTGTAAAAACCATAAAAGACGACGGATACTCCGACCTGGAATGGAGTTGCCTCGATTGGAACACCCCGTCGATAGAATTTTATAAGAAAATCGGCGCGACTCGGGAAACGGGGAGAGTTTATTTTGAATATTTGCCGAAAAGCCGGTTGTAATTCGTTCAAAATATAACGCCGCCGATATAAGTAAGATTATTTAATTTGTTTTCTTGACACATTACGCCGGTTGTGCTATAATGCTATTACAAAATCGGTATGGATTTTTCTGAGGTAAACTCATTTTTCGCCATACACCCGTTGCGGGTGTATGGCGATTTTTATTTTCGGTCGGCATTGCTAAGGAAAAGGTTATAAAATGAAGAAAATTAAAATATCGGGTGAAGTGACGTACTTTATCGCCATAATTCTGTTATCGCTCGCGGTTGCGATTCTTTCAGCCGCCGATTTCGGCATTTCGATGATAGTCGCGCCGGCATATTTGTTAAGTCTGAAAACAGGAGTTCTTACTTTCGGACAGGCAGAATATGTAATTCAGGCGGGCTTGTTTATAGTTCTTTGCATAATTCTCCGAAAATTTAAGTTCGTTTACTTATTCTCGTTCGCGACATGTCTTATTTACGGTCTGGTCCTCGACTTGTGGAGAATGATTCCTTTCTTCAATCCGTCGTTAACGCCGCCGGGAAGTATGGATTTATGGCTGAGAATAGTTATGTTTGTATGCGGAGTGCTTTTAACGTCGTTTTCGGTTGCGTTGTTTTTCAAAACTTATCTGTATCCGCAGGTGTACGACTTTTTCGTAAAGGCGGTTTCGTGCAGGTATAATATAAAATTGTCGCTTCTGAAAACGATCGTAGATATGTCCTGCCTTACGGCAAGCGTGATTATGACGTTTGCGTTTTTCGGCAAAATCGAAGGCATAGGCTGGGGCACGCTTGTTATGGCGATCGTAAACGGAACGATTATCGGAATATTTTCAAAGGTGCTTGACAAAGTTTTCGATTTTCAACCGACGTTCGCGCGGTTTGCCGGATTATTTGAATTGAAAGCGGTCGAAAAATCAAAAGATGCCGATCTCGACACGGACAAAATAAACTGACGGTATATGACTTTTTTGCGTAAAAGGTTTAGAAACGAAAAACCGACGAAGATAAAGGCTGATTTCGGGTGTTTTTGCCGTAAAAAAACCGCAGGAGAATTTCTCCCGCGGTTTTTACTATGCCAGCCAAGAATAAAACGAACCGTGGTCTGACGACGTATTTTTGGCTAAT
>USHO01000089.1 GCA_900554485.1 uncultured Eubacteriales bacterium | reverse complement strand
AAGCGCGAAAATAGCGGCGTTTTGGCAAGGTTCGTTTTATTCTTGGCTGGCATAGAAATAAAGAACTGGAAGGGCAGACTTATCGAACGGAAAAACGGATTTGTACAAGAAAAAACAGACAGGTGGACGGGCGAAATCCATGAAAGGTGCATGAAGTCTCCCTTCAGACAATTAAGTCGGGCAATTTATTTGCTGAGACGTCAAATACCGATAAACGCGTATATTAACGGCATAGTGTTCTTTGAAAACGAAGATTTCGAGTCGATAAAAACCAAGAGTGAGGATGTATGGTTTTGCGACATTAAAAATCTTGTTCGGCATATAATACACGACGGTCGGGTATCGGGCAGGCAATCGGCTTATGATTTTTTCATGCATTGTAAATCTGCCGATTATCTGTATTCCCGAAACGGCAATAAGTCGTTACATTGTATAATCTCCGCCGATTCGTTAAAGTTCAGGACGCCGCAGGGCGAAACGATCGGGCGCAAAGATATTCGATCTATCGAAATCATTCATCATTGGTCGTATGACGAATTGCTGATAAAAAGAACCGACGGCAGAGAATGTCTTGTTCCGAGCGAAAATGCGAAATTAAAGGTAAACGACGGCAAAGGTGTCCGCGAATATTCCGTCTGTAAATTGACCCGCATATATGTCGGCGGAGAATAACGCGAACCTTACACGAACGCCGCTGTTTTCACGTTTTCCGACAAACCCTTGACTTAAGCGGTATAAAGCGGTATAATCTTCGTATGAAAATCGCAAAGAGAATAATTAAAATCGTACTGGTCGTTCTTCTTGCTCTGCTGCTCGTCGTATCGGGGTATCTCGCTTACGTCGCGTTCAGTTACACCCGTATAGAGGACAGACAGCGTCTGAGCGTCGAAGACGGAACGAGTTCCGATAAAGTCGTCAGAAACGAGTCGTACACCATAGTCACGCAGAACTTCGGTTTCGGCGCGTATACGCCCGATTTTACCTTCTTTATGGACGGCGGCAAGGACTCGCGCGCGAAGAGCGCGGAAAGCGTCAGAGACTGTATGGAAAAGGCGTACGACGAAATCAAAGGTTATTCGCCGGATTTCGTGTTTTTACAGGAAGTCGACACCGATTCCACCCGCAGTCATCATGTAAACGAACGAGCGGCTTTCGACGAGAAATTCGCCGATTATTCAAAGGTGTTTGCCGTCAATTATCATTCGGCATACCTTATGTATCCGTTATTCAAGCCGCACGGCAAATCGAACAGCGGAATGACTACATATTCGCGATACGGCGTCTCGGGTGCGGTAAGGCGCAGTTTTCCCGTGGCATCCGGACTGTCGAAGTTCCTTGACCTTGACAGGTGTTATTCGGTCGTTCGCGTTCCTTGCGCAAACGGCAGGGATCTGGTTTTATATAACGTTCATTCGTCGGCTTACGGCGGCAGCGATACGTTGCGCTCGGCGCAGATGACGATGTTGTTCGACGATATGAAAGCCGAATACTCTGTCGGCAATTACGTCGTGTGCGGCGGAGATTTCAACCATGACTTTACCGGCACTTCGACAAAAGATCTTAACGGCGGAGAAAGCGTCGATTTCGGTTGGGCGCATTCGTTCCCGGAAGAACTGATCCCCGACGGTTTCAGCCGTTGTATGAACTATAACGACGGAAAGATTAACCCGACGTGCAGAAATTGCGACGTACCGTATAAAGAAGGAAATTTTACTATAATAGTCGACGGATTTATCGTGTCCGACAACGTCACCGTTACGTCGCTTGAAAACGTAGTGACTGGTTTCGTGTATTCCGATCATAACCCCGTCGTAATGAAATTCAAACTTAAATAATGTATATATCAACCGAAATAGGGTCGTATTACAGATACGGCGACAATAAACAAGTAATCAAAATGCTTAAAAACGCGGGATTCGATGCCTGCGATTTTTCGATGATGTTAAACGGCAGAAACGACGCTTTCGTCGATAAATACGATTACGCGTCGCGCGCGCGGGAACTGAGGAAATTCGTCGACGGCGAAGGCATGGCAATCAACCAGACGCATTCTCCGTTTCCGTCCGCCAGACCCGGCGATGAGGACTATAACGGCAAAGAACTGAAACTTATTTCGCGTGCGATAGAGGTTTCGGGCATACTCGGCGCGAAAGTATGCGTCGTTCATCCATGCAATTTTTATACCGCCGAACAGAATGCCGAACTCGTGTATGCTCCGATTACGCCGGCTGCAAAAGATTGCGGCGTAAAAATCGGCGTCGAAAATATGTGGAACCGCAAAGACGGCGACGAATATGCGTCGCCTGCGGCATGCTCTTCGCCGACAGACTTTATGAAACATCTGTCTTTGCTTGACGAAGAGACTTTCGGGGCGTGTCTCGATATAGGTCATGCCGAAATGCTCGGCACGGGGGCGACGGCGGTTTCTATGATTGAAACGCTCGATAAACGGCTTATAGCATTACATTTACATGATAACGACCTCGTTCGCGATCTTCATATGATGCCGTTTTCGTACAGCATAAATTTTGAAGAAATCATAATCGCTTTGAAGAAAATCGGCTATGTCGGAGACGTTACGCTCGAGGCGGATTCCGTCGCGCCGAGATTGCCGATCGAATTGTATCCGTCGGCGGCTCGTTATGCGGCGGACGTGGCGAAGTATTTGCGTTCGCGTCTCAGTCCGCGGGATGACGCGGCGGTAGAAAAAATTTGAAAAAAATAGTTAAAAACGCTTACGGGAAAAATTTTAATATGTTATAATATACCCGAATTAAAAAAGCGATTGAGCGGCGTATAAACGCGTAAGTCCGGATCGGAGGACTGCGTGTTTATGCGCCGCTTTTTCGTTGTCAAAGGAGTGTTTATGCCGGAAATTTTAACCGAAAATACCGCCGATAAAACGGAACGTAACAAAATGGGGTATGAACCCGTCGGCAGACTGACGCTGAAAATGGGGCTGCCGCTCGTTATCTCGATGATAGTGCAGGCGTTGTATAATATCGTCGACAGTATCTTCGTAAGTCGTATGCCGGGCGGCGGAGACGTTGCGATGAATGCGCTTACGCTTGCGTTCCCCGTGCAGATGCTTATGATCGCCGTAGGCGTGGGAACGGGCGTAGGTGTAAATTCGGTATTATCCAGAAGTCTCGGGGAGGGCGACGGAGTAAAAGCAGGTAAAATTGCGGGAAACGCCTTATTGCTTGGTTTATTGTCTTATTTTGTATTTCTTGCGTTCGGGCTGTTCGGAATATCGCCGTACCTTAAATCTCAGACGTCGGACGCAGCCGTCATATCGGCGGCGACGGAATATCTTAAAATATGTTGCGTCTGTTCGTTCGGCGCGATTTTCTATATGATATACGAAAAATTGTTGCAGGGAACGGGCAGGACCGTACCCGCGACGATTTCGATGATGACGGGCGCGGCGGCGAATATAATTCTCGACCCGATAATGATATACGGGCTGTGCGGGCTGCCCGCAATGGGTGTGGCGGGCGCGGCATACGCTACGGTAACAGGGCAGTTCATATCGATGACTATGGACGCGTTGTTCCATTACCTGAAAAACAAAGAAATTCCGTCGGCGATAAAATACCTTAAACCGCAAAAGAAAATCATCGGCGAAATTTACGCCGTAGGCGTCCCCGCCATAGTGATGCAGGCTCTTATGTCGTTTATGACTTACGGTGTCAACGTCATTCTGATCAGGGTATCCGAAGAGGCTGTTACGGCATACGGAGTGTATTATAAATTGCAGCAATTCGCCTTATTCGCGGCTTTCGGACTGAATAACGCTCAGATACCGATAGTGGCGTATAATTACGGAATGGGTGATAAAAAGAGAATAAACGACGGTATTAAATACGGCTATATATACACCGTGGCGATTATGGCAATCTGTACGGTAATATTTGAATGTTTCGCGGACGTTATAGTCAATATTTTCAGTCTGGCGGACGAAACCCGAAAACTATGCGTCACCGCAACGAGATTTATAGCGACAGGTTTTCCGTTTATAGGCGCAAACGTGTCATATCAGGGAATTTTTCAGGCGCTCGGTAAAGGTGTCGCGTCGCTTATTTTATCGGCTTTAAGGCTTATCGTAATCGCTTTGCCGCTGGCGTTTTTGTTTACGCTCGCCGATGACGCGGCTACACTCGTGTGGGCGGCGTTTCCGATCGCGGAGGCGGCGGCTTTCGTATACGGATTTATCGAAATGAGATTTCTTCGCCGAAAACTTGATATCGAATTTAACTCCGACTGCAATTTATCGTCATAATCTTAGTGTGGACATTCCGATAATTTGAATGTCGAACTTCAAACTTGTTTCGATTTTGCTAGCTGCATTATGTATGCTGAAACTATCGAAGGACAACTTCGGGAATGCTACGAGTATGCAAAAAGACAAGACCTTCT